>NZ_JBLFJW010000011.1:0-143699 GCF_047713085.1 Pantoea sp. sgz302252 | reverse complement strand
GCGCTTCTTACATAAGAAAAGTGCGGTCTGATGCCCTCTCCCCCGACCCCTCTCCCACGGGGCGAGGGGCGCAAACACTAAAAAAACCTCTCCGGTAGAGGTTTTTTGCTGTTTACCTTGTGCGGTCTGATGCCCTCTCCCCCGACCCCTCTCCCACGGGGCGAGGGGCGCAAACACTAAAAAAACCTCTCCGGGAGAGGTTTTTTGCTGTTTACCTTGTGCGGTCTGATGCCCTCTCCCCCGACCCCTCTCCCACGGGGCGAGGGGCGCAAACACTAAAAAAACCTCTCCGGGAGAGGTTTTTTGCTGTTTACCTTGTGCGGTCTGATGCCCTCTCCCCGACCCTCTCCCACGTGGAGAGGGCGCAAAGACTAAAAAACCTTCCCGAAGGAAGGTTTTTGCAGTTTACCTAGTCCTGACTGGCGCTCTCAATCGTCAAACGCACATCGGAAGTGATCAGCTCCGCCAGCATCTGGTAAACCTTCATGGTTTCCGCCGGTTCGGCATCGCCGGAGTCGCTGATAAAGCCCTCGTCACGCAGCGTCAGCACCAAGGTGCTGAATACTGCTTTGTCGAAGAACTCTGGCGCGTTGATGCCGTGCAGCACGGAGAGACGCTGTGCCACGGTGCGGCTTTCTTTCTCCAGCGTACTGCGGTTGATTGACGGGTTCGCGCTCAGCAGCCAGAAGGTGATGGCGTAGCGTTGCAGCGTCTCGCGCGCACCGGCTGCCAGCAACTGCAGCGTGCGGGAGTGAGACGGGTTAATGCTGACCGTGTCATTCTCAACCGTGACCAACTCCTGACGCTGCATTTCTGCCAGCAACAGGTCGATAACGCCCGCCAGTTCGGTTTTTTCCCAGCGCAGGAACAGCTCGGCTTTCAGCATCGGGTACAGGGTCTCGACGTGGCGAACCATCTCTTCGCGTGAGAGTTTACGATGCTGAGTGACAATCGCGGCCAGCAAGGACGGGATCATCAGCATATGCGTGATGTTGTTGCGATAGTAGGTCATCAGCACCGCCTGCTCGCGCGGCAGAATGATGATGTCACCGATGGTGTCTTTCTCCACTTCGAACTTATTCATCTGCAGCGCATGATCGATAAGTTCGTTGGCGCTGAGGGCAGGCACGGTCGAATCCTTCGAATACGGCACATTGCGCATCAGCTGCAGATAGCAGTCTAACTGCTGGGCGAGCTGTTCGCGGGTCAAAGAACGTTGACGAGAAGCCAACAGCGCGGTCACACACAGGTTCATGGCATTCGCCGCGCCTGCGTTGTTGATGCGCACCATCAGGTCTTCGGCAATGTTGTTCACCGTTGGCGTCAGCCAGGCCGGGCGAATTGCTTCAATCGGGTCGATAGACTCGCGCCATTCTGGCACGTGCTGATTGAGGTAGGTCATCAGCGGCATCGGTTCGCCAAAGTTCACATAGCCCTGGCCGAGATTACGCAGCTTGCTCAGGCCTTTCAGCATCTGAGGCAGGCTCTCTTTCTCTTTGGTCGCGCCACGCAGCTCTTTCGCGTAGGTGCCCACTTCCATCACGTGCTCGTAGCCGATGTAAATTGGCACGAGTGTGATTGGACGTGTCCCGCCGCGCAGCATCGCCTGAATGGTCATCGACAGCGTGCCGGTTTTCGGGTCGAGCAGGCGACCAGTACGGGAACGGCCACCTTCCACGAAGTACTCAACGGAGTAACCACGGCTGAACAGTTCGCCGAGGTATTCACGGAACACGGTGGAATAGAGCTTGTTGCCCTTGAAGGTACGACGAATAAAGAACGCGCCCAGGCGGCGGAAAATCGGGCCGGCTGGCCAGAAGTTCAGGTTGATCCCCGCAGCGATGTGCGGCGGCACCAGCCCTTGATGGTAGAGCACGTAAGAGAGCAGCAGATAGTCCATGTGGCTGCGGTGGCAAGGCACATAGACAATCTCGTGACCGTCGTGGGCCAACTGGCGTACTCGCTCGGCGTTGTTAACGTTAATCCCCTGATAGAGGCGGTTCCAGGTAAAGCCCAGGACGCGGTCTGTCAGGCGGATCATCTCGTAAGAGAAGTTAGCCGCAATCTCTTCCATCAGCGCAATGGCGTTCTGCTGCGCTTTTTCGTGGGAGATTTTCTTGCTGCGCGCTTCATCTTCAACGGCGCGGGCAATCGCTTTGGACGCCAGCAGCTTGTTGAACAAATCCTGACGCGCAGGCAGGCGCGGGCCTACGGCCGCCAGACGCTGACGGGCGAAGTGCGTACGTGCCACACGAGCCAGCTTCTGCGCAATAATTTTGTCTGTGCCGTGTTCGGTCGCCATGCGGCGCAGTGACACGGACGGCGAGAAACGCACGAAGCTGTCACGACCAAGCCAGGTGACGGCGAAGAACTTCTGGAAACCGTTCATCATGCGCAGTGGCGGGTTAACTTCGCCTTTTTCGCGCCCCGGAGAACGCCCAAACATCACCGAAACCGGCACCATCTGCACGTCGAGATCCGGGTTGCTGCGATGCAGGTCCAGATAGTTGTGGAACAGCTTGATGGATTCTTCTTTCGGCGTGTAATAAGTGAACGCGCGCGGCCCGCCGTGAATGAACACGTAACGCGGCAGCTCGGTTCCGTCGATCACCAGCGGCTCCAGCGGATCCGGGAGATCGTGCGCCAGACATTGGGCGCGTAACGTCAGCAGATCTGCCTTCGAGTTATAGGGCAGAACGTACATAATTGGGCGTGAGGTATCGAGTCCAAGTTCCTGGGCAGGATTTGCCGGAATGGACTTGCTTTTTACCAGCACGCTTAATGGTAAATTCAGTAATTTGTAGTAAATTCGTGGCCAGCCAGACATAAACGATGTAAAGCCTCTGGTTAATCATGCAAATGCGTCGCAAGGATAACAGAAAGTAAGCAGAATATCTGTTCTACCACTTACGGCGCGCAGGGACATTGACGTTAATAAATAAAAAGGTTCTTTTGATGGCCAATAATACCACCGGGTTAACCCGAATCATCAAGGCAACAGGCTACTCCTGGAAAGGTTTTCGTGCGGCGTGGAAGCACGAAGCCGCTTTCCGTCAGGAGGGCACCGCTGCCGTTATCGCCGTTATTATTGCCTGCTGGCTGGACGTGGATGCTATCACCCGCGTCCTGCTGATTGGTTCGGTGCTTCTGGTGATGATAGTGGAAATTCTCAACAGTGCGATTGAAGCGGTGGTCGACCGTATCGGGCCGGAGCATCACGAGTTGTCAGGGCGCGCGAAGGATATGGGGTCTGCCGCAGTTCTGCTGGCTATCTTTATTGCCGTCATCACCTGGGTGCTGCTACTGTGGTCGTATTTTCGATAGACGCCACATAATTACGCAACCGTCTGGTTTTTTGTGCGTTTTGCGGTTCCAAATTCGCCATCAACTGTATATACTCACAGCATAACTGTATATACACCCAGGGGGCGGAATGAAAGCGTTAACGACCAGGCAGCAAGAGGTGTTTGATCTCATCCGGGATCACATCAGCCAGACGGGCATGCCACCGACGCGTGCGGAAATTGCACAGCGCCTGGGATTTAAGTCCCCTAATGCGGCTGAAGAGCACCTGAAAGCGCTGGCGCGTAAAGGCGTGCTTGAGATTGTCTCCGGGGCTTCTCGCGGCATTCGTCTTCTGGTTGAAGAAGAAGCGGGCATCCCACTGATTGGCCGCGTGGCAGCCGGTGAGCCGCTGCTGGCACAGCAACATATTGAAGGCCATTATCAGGTTGATCCAGGCATGTTCAAGCCAAGCGCAGATTTCCTGCTGCGCGTCAGCGGCATGTCGATGCGCGACATCGGCATCCTTGATGGCGACCTGCTGGCGGTGCATAAAACTCAGGATGTGCGTAACGGCCAGGTGGTTGTCGCGCGCATCGACGATGAAGTGACGGTCAAACGCCTGAAAAAACAGGGCAGCACCGTTGAGCTTCTGCCTGAAAACAGCGAATTTTCCCCGATCGTGGTCGACCTGCGCGAACAGAACTTCTCTATTGAAGGCCTGGCGGTTGGCGTGATCCGTAACGGCGAATGGCTATAATCATCCTTTAGCCTTCTGCTTCGTGTTTTGAGTGGCGCAATTCTGGCGCCACTTCGTTTTACCTTTCCACTCTCACAGGTTTTCCGATGTCGCTATTCACTGCTGCGGACAAGGCATTGTGGCGTCTTGCGCTGCCGATGATTTTCTCCAATATCACTGTCCCTTTACTGGGGCTGGTGGATACGGCGGTGATCGGGCATCTGGATAGTCCTGTGTATCTGGGCGGTGTCGCAGTGGGTTCAATGGCGACCAGCTTCCTCTTCATGCTGCTGCTTTTCCTGCGAATGAGCACCACCGGCCTGACGGCTCAGGCTTATGGCGCGAAAGACCCCCAGCGGCTGGCGCGTGCTTTGGTACAACCGCTGTTACTGGCGCTGGCTGCCGGGTTCGCGATTGTCCTGCTTCGTACGCCGCTTATCGAGCTGGCGCTGCATATTGTCGGTGGCAGCGATGCGGTGCTGGAACAGGCAAGGCGCTTCCTTGAGATCCGCTGGCTCAGCGCGCCCGCTTCTCTGGCAAACCTGGTCTTACTGGGCTGGCTGCTTGGTGTGCAGTATGCTCGCGCACCGGTCATTTTGCTGGTGGTGGGGAATGTGCTGAACATCGTGCTCGATTTGTGGCTGGTGATGGGTCTGCACATGAACGTGCAGGGCGCAGCGCTGGCAACCGCGTGTTCGGAATATGTCACTTTCTTCATTGGCTTGCTGATGGTTCGGCGGGTACTGCATTTGCGTGGCATTTCGTTAGCGCTGTTGAAAGAGGCCTGGCGTGGTAATGTTCGTCGTCTGTTGGCACTCAACCGGGACATCATGCTGCGTTCGCTGCTACTGCAACTCTGCTTTGGCGCTCTGACCGTGTTTGGCGCGCGTTTGGGCAGCGACATTGTCGCGGTCAACGCCGTGTTGATGACCATGCTGACGTTCACCGCCTACGCGCTGGATGGTTTTGCTTATGCGGTTGAAGCCCATTCTGGGCAAGCATATGGCGCAAGAGATGACAGCCAACTGCTGCACGTCTGGAAAGCGGCGTGCCGACAATCCGGCTTAGTGGCACTGGCGTTTGCCATGATTTATGCCGTCGGCGGGGAGCACATTGTGGCGATGCTGACTTCTCTGCCACAACTGCGTGAGCTGGCCGATCGTTATGTTATCTGGCAGGTCATTCTGCCGGTGATTGGCGTCTGGTGTTATTTGCTGGATGGCATGTTTATCGGTGCGACACGAGGGGCGGAAATGCGTAACAGCATGGCTGTCGCCGCCGCTGGCTTTGCTCTGACCCTGTTAACCGTGCCGCTGTTTGGCAACCACGGATTGTGGCTGTCGCTGGCGGTGTTTCTCGCGCTGCGCGGGCTCTCTCTGGCATGGATTTGGCGACGTCACTGGCAACGCGGAACCTGGTTTTCACTCTCGTCGTCAGTTCTGGATCGGCATACTCCATTTTTTTGAAGCCCCCAGATGCAACCTGATTTAGATAGAGTTGGCTTGAGGTCAGTGGAGTTCGAAATGTTCAAAGTGGTGCATGATACCGATTATAATTGAGTTTTGTGGAGTATCTGTATATTCAGTCTTGATGTCAAAATACTGTAGTGGAGTCACCTGAAATACCGCAACAAACAGGTAACTCCACCAAATGTTCATTTCACACTACGCAAGTGGGAACATCGGTATTGCCTCCCCCATTGCAACTCCTGGGTTGAATTGTTTTAGCTTCATAAACCAGGGCGTTCCAAATACCGTTATCTTTGGATCCGTAAAAGTCCCCCCCACGATACTGAAGATTTTGCGAGAGGGGAAAGCATAGACACTCCTGTTCAGGGCAGTTGCAAGATTTTGTGCATTGTTACGTGCACCTGCTGGCGATCCACCACATGCAGCCAGAAAAATTGCACTGTCACTGTCGTCCAGGGCAGTGCTGTTAAGAACAGTGCGAGTAAAGTTTGCAAACTCTTCCACGCTTTTACCTTGATCCACCCAGCGCCCAGGATTGTTTGCAACCTCTACGGGGACCGCCAGGCTATCAATATTACCATGTGCTTTGACCATTCGAGTATTACGGCCATTGAACATGAACTTTCCGGAGATTGTATAGTTTGCCCCTGGATAAACTTTTTGAAACCCAGTGTTTATCTGGATAACTCTACTGGTTGAATATTTTTGCGCCAATCGCCATGTAACACGGTGTCCGATAAACATGATTGCCGGAAAACTTTCAAATAAGATGCCTGCCCCACCGAGTACTGCACTGGCAATGGTTAGCTGCTGAGCGACATTATCATCTTCCACTAAAGTCGCAGCAAGACCCGTCGCAGCACCAGCAACACCGAGGACACCTCCAGCCAGTGCTATACCACTCAACAGGAGTGGTGCCGACCCCAGAAGCGCAAGTGCACCAAGCCCAAAACTAAATATAGAAAGAACCAGTCCCAAAGAGGCAAACATTATTGCAACATCGCGTCCCTGCCCGGAGAGATCAGAGTAGGTTATGGGATCACAGATGCAATAATTGTAAGGGTTAATTCCACCCTTGCCGAAAGGACTCATAGCGTCATATTGCATAAAGCGCATCAACGAACTGTCGTACGCTCGTGTGCCATTTCCTAAATGATAAAGCTTTGTTAGATCATCATACCGGGCTCCTGCAAATCGGATGGGATCATAGGCCGCTGGAACTTCTGCATCCTTGATATAACCATAAGGGCTATATAGTAAAGGCGTAACTTCTCCTGGGGAGGGGAGCGAGCCATCGATTTCGCCAAACACCCCACCGAGGCGATCGCTGAATTGTAGTGTTTGTGTTTTCGTGTAACTACCTGAACCACCGCCCAGTACGTTCATCGTATCGACCCCGGCCGGAGTATGGATATAACTGGCAATGTGCTCATTTGTTGTTGATGTTGCCTGTTTTCTCCATGAGGTATCGAATATACTGTTGCTATAGCCAAAGCTGGTGCCATAACCACGCGATCTGACATCTTCTACACTCAATTCTTCACTACCCAATGAACCTTCACTATTGGATTGAAAGGATACAGTACGGTTCGACTCGAAAACTTTGGCTAATTTCTCAAATGAATCATACGCATAGGTGAACGAACGGTTACCCGTTGATTTTGTTATAATATTTCCAGATTCATCATAGCTAAGCATTACAGGTAAAGAAGGTTGGTACCCCGATTGGGATATTCTTATTAATTCAAATGGGTTTTTCCCTGCATATGTAAAATCTGTAATAGTTGTATTACTGGAACTCTCATCTACTGTTCTACAAGAGGAAATATTGTTGAACTTGTCATAAATATACTTATACCATGTGATGTTATATCCATTAGCGTTCGTAGGATAGGCTGTTGACAGATTTGAAATATCGGCAGTTATCAAACGCCCAAGATAGTCAAAATCGTATGTCGTTATCGTTGAATTCGCAGGGGTTGTGAAAATATCTTTCTTAATAACATTACCGAATCCATTAAATTCCTCTTTATGGTGTGCAAGCACCTTTCCGGTAGTATCAGAATAAACTTTATTTATAACACGTAGCTGATGATCATAAGAAAGTTCGAGTCTGTATACCTGATCGTTCCGATTCGACTGTTTAAAAATATAGGAAACATCCGATGGTAAATCTCCAGCCAGATAAAATACGCTGATTTCCAGATCGTTTCTCTCATCATAATTGATATAGATTTTACTCACTCGTCCTGCTGAATCATAACTATAATTGATGGTTTGGGACGGTCTTCCTGCAGATGATTTAATCATCTTCTTTATCCGTCCAGAAGTCGTACGCAGAAATTCATTCTTGTAGCTGCCGATAGCAAAACCATCAGTGACTGTTTCACTGATTACGTTCAGGTTTTGATCATACGTGATATCACGTATATTTTTTTTAGACCCGAGTGTATAGGTCTCTCTGATAAGCTTCACCGTATCTTTGTTATACTCGTATTGATATTTTCCTTCATTTCCTGGCATGGTAATTGTTGCAGGTAACGAATCAAATTCAGGGAAATAAGTATATTGAATAGCTCTATTACGCGGTGTTGTTTTTTTACTGGCTACCGTATATCCAGCTTCATATTCATATCGCGTCACGAAGCGATCTAGCTGATTGGGATTACGATCTTCTTGCGTCAAACGCCCCAAACCATCATAATTTAAATATCCAATGGTTGTATCGTCAATAGCCGTGCTTTCAACTTTAGGTTCCAGGCCATAAGGCCAATAATTTATTTTTGTCGTACGTACCTCGCTCTCCTCCTGTCCTGTTTCAGTCAATAAATTGGGGCGATCAAAAAAATCATACGCATATGTTTTTTTGACACTCTTAGTGCTAGTGCTATCTGTAAGTTCGATATCCTTTATGCGATAAAAGGTATCATAGTAATAGCAGGTTAAGGTTGCGACAGTCACGCCATCTTTTTTGTATTCATAATTTTTTACCGGACGTAATGAATAGGGATCAAAATCTGTCATTTCATAATTAAATTTAGTATTCTGTTCTGATACGGTAGTATACTCAATGAGTTGTGCATCTCCTATATTGAATCGACTGTATTTGGTAAAACCATCATGATAATTAGCCTGTCTTGGGTTACCCAGAACATCGTATATATATGAGTCAGTCAGACTTAAATTTCCTTCGGATCTGTTCGATAAAGGTACGTTATAGTCGTAGTGAGTTTCTAATAATAATTGCCCTTGAGTATCGAATTCGGCGACCATGAGATTTTGCCCACTAGCGACAAGCTTAACGACATTACCCATCGCATCATATATTTCCGTTACTGCGTTGACTTCGGGAGCATTTGTTGTTTTGCTGAGACATTTAGTCGTGCGATCATACTCATAACGGTATGTGGTCGTGCTCTCTTTATCCGTACCTTTAGCTCTTGTCACCGAAGTACTTCGTCCAAATGAGTCATAATTAATTTCAGTAATAACGTCAAGAGCATCTTTTAATTTTGTCGGCCAGCCAGTTAATGACATAGCAGTCTCAGAGTATGTCAACGTACTGTTGTCCCATCCGATCTGCGTTGTCGCTGTAGTAATTTCGTCACCCGCTGAAGATAAGGTGTAATTGAATGCCACCGTCGTGCCATTCATCTGAGATAAACGCAACGTGGTACTTTTCAGTCGTCCGCGATTGAAATTTTCGGATGCCGTTGATTTATAATATTCGTTCCAGATTACTTTATATCCTTCATTCCATCGCCCTCCGGTAATCTTTCTTTCTTCAGAATTACTTAATACGGTGTAGGGATAATTATCCTTATTGCTCACCGAGGTATAAAAATACTCAGATACAATGCCATCAATAGAAATATCATTTTGATATCTTTCAATAGAAGATAAATGTCGGACAAAACCATGAGGATCTGGAGGGCAATTATCAACAGCTCCAGATGAAGAATAATAAGTATATCTAAGTTTCATTTTTCCAGATTCGCTGCTGGAAATGATATTGCCATAACTATCGTATTCAGAACGGAACGTTGTGGTGCGAAGGTGAGAATCCTCAAGATCTGTTTCTTTGTAGTCTGTTTTTATCTGTACTGGCAGCTTATATGTTCGAGGTAAAGCTGTATAATCAAGAGAGGTGCTCCCATTGTATGTGTTTTTTACGGTAATCTCTTGAGCTAATACAGGAGCCACAAAATGATCTGCCACAAAATTACTGCGAATTAACCTGTGGAATTTATCATAAGTGTATTTTTTACTATACAATGCGACATCATCCAGGAAAAATTTTTCCGTTACCTCATAGATGTATCCAGATGGACATGAATATATGTTATCAATGGCATTATCATCCCATGATGACACGCCATTGTAGCCAAGAAAGTTATTAGAACCTGAGGTCGAGCCATAACTATATTCATGTTTCTCAGTTTTGGTAGCGCCAGTGCCAAGTGAACTCATTGAAAATGTATATAATTTCACGGTTGGTAGCGAAGCGAAAGGAGCGCCAGATGGTGCTAAGATATCTGAACTGTAATTTATTGTTTCGATAGCCTCCCCAAAAAAATTACTGGTTACCTGTGTGATTACGCGACAAGAATTTATTCCCGCATAGTTAAATGTAAGAATATCAATTGTTGGTGAAAGAGCCACCTGGCATTGCGTTATGCTTCTGAAATTTCCAGAAACTACAAGGGTTAATTTATTGGTGAGAGATGGCTTGTTTTTATAAACTTCAATATCTACATAATAGTAGATCTCATTACCACGCCGTGTAATGGATAATAAATCGTTGTTGAACTCATCGTAGATACGTTCGACGAAAGGTTCGATCGAGAACGTTTCTCTGAAATAGTATTGAACTGTCAGTTTATAACCATTTTCATGTCTGATTTCCGTAACATAGACGAAAGAATTATCTGATGTGACGGGGGTTAGTGTCTCAACCGTGCCGTCTTTATAGGCTACCTGATAAGCGCCAGTTGGACTGCTGAGCTGAGTAAGAACAAAATCCTGAACATCGACAGTCTCAACGGTGTAAATATTATCAGTCAGTTTAAGATCGACTACACGGCCGTCCCGTAGGAGCAGCTTCATGCGTGAGTTATCCTTAAAAAATTTGCTCAATCCCAGAGACCACCCTTTGCCAAATCCTTCATTTCTGTTAGAAAAATGATTATGGCGAAGTGAAAGCTCGATCGAAGGCCCTCTCTGCTGGTTTCCTGTCAGCCTGGCGATAGGAATAAAGTAGTTGAAGCTTCCTGTACGCGGATCAACTTCTCCTTTACGGAAACTCGCAAATGATAGAGCATCCGATTGGCTAAAATTTGCATTGTCGCTAGCTGCTGACAAATTAAAGGTACTCAACTCTGATGATGCCTGAACGTCAATATTACTGGAATTTTTTGGCGTTTTTTGGTTCAATGATCTATTCATGGTCTTGCTCCATTTAATATTAAATAAAACAGGGGGGGTTACCGTGGAAATAACCATTCATGACTGAGTTTAGGCTATCAAAGTAAAGCTTTCCCTATAGGGCATTTATACCATTATGGTGCCTTTAGCATGACTCCTTCAGGGCCAGAACATCGTCTTGTCTGTATAAATTACCGTTTTTTCCGTTTGTGTCTTTTGTTGTTAAGATGTTTATTTTGGTGTGATTTATTTCTGGAAATGCAATGCCTGGAGATAGACCTCCTTTCTTGAACGGATTGATCGTTTCTCTGTGGCTGTGTTATCATTTAATTAAACAATCAGGTGTAGACTTAATAAATTGAGCTGAATCGCACAATTGATAATTGAATCTCTGCTGGTAATGCAGATGTTTTCGAATTGTTAATAATATTGGTGTTCATATTCAGCTAGTGATATATGAACGTTTGAACTATGTCGATCTTTTTTTGTTAATTACGCTACCACTCCAGGCGTTGCTCCTGCTGTCAGTGAGCAAGTACCGAAGCCAGTGGTGCTTTCTCATTACTGTCCGGGGTTAACTTCTCCCTGTTCAGGGTTTCATTATTATTTATGATAAATAATAAATTAATTAATATTTTTTAAATGCAATCAGGTTAGAATAAGCTATTTCACTACACTGGTCACTATTTTATGTATTTGTCCTCCGTATCTGTTTTTTTTCTGTCGAGTTTGTTCTCGCTATCAGTGATTTATTCACCTGTTTCTTCCGCGAAAACGTCGTTTCCGAAAGATGATTCGCATATGAGCTATGCCGCACGGCAGAGAATGTATAATCGCATGCGGTTGCTTAAACAATATAAAGGAAAAATGAAAAAGCAAGCGGGTTATATTGCAGAAGGTCATTCAGAAAGTAAAAAAGCGCTTCGGTTACACAACAGAACACTGATAAAGCAGCACCCGGAATGGTATCCTGGGCCGTTAAAAGCCAGCGATCATCGGGAAGAAAATACCCACTTTCTCAGTAGCAACCATTTGCATAATGTAACTGAAGTCGCTATTCATCGGCTCGAACAGCAACTGGGTAAACCGTATGTATGGGGGGGAGCGGGTCCTGACCAGGGGTTTGATTGCAGCGGGCTGGTTTTTTTCGCTTATAATAAAATCCTTGCGGCCAGGTTACCCCGTACAGCCAATGAAATGTATCACTACCGCCGGGCTACCATTGTTTCTCATCGCGATCTACGCCGCGGAGATCTCCTTTTTTTCCATGTTCACCGACAGGAGATTGCCGACCATATGGGGGTTTATCTGGGGCATGGAGAATTTATTGAATCTCCGCGTACGGGTGAAAGTATTCGGGTGAGCCATCTGTCAGAACCGTTCTGGCAAGAACATTATCTTGGCGCTCGTCGTATTCTGACAGAAAATAATATTCTTTAGCTAAAGATACCGGGTTAATGTAATGCGCCCATAATGTTTAATTCAAGCTCATCCGGGACCTCATTATAAGAAAGAACACACAGGCCGGGTGAAAATAATCGGGCGTAGCGAGCCAGCAGTGGACGTAATTGTGGAGCAACCAACAGAACGGGATCTTTACCCGCCGCTTTCATTTGTTCTTTAATTTGCGGCATATTGGTCTGGAATTGATTCAGGATATTAGGATCAACCGGAACACTATCAAGTGTTACCTTCCCACCCTGCTGTGCCTGATTGACCACACTGGTAAGCAGGTTTTCCAGTTCGTTATTTAACGTGTAGACAGCCAGTTCTTGTTTGCGAATAAACGGATGCGTAATACTGCGACGCAGTGCAAGGCGTACGTCTGCCGTCAGCAGAATATGATCCTTTGTGGTTGCGCTACTGGAGACCAGCACGGTCGCTATGGTCACAATATCACGTAGCGGTACGCCCTCGATAAGCAACGCGCGGTATACTTTTAGCAATTGGCTGTAGTTCAGCGCGGTGCTCAGATCTTCCGCCAGGCGGGGAGCCATTGAAGAAAGACGGTGATGCAATTGCGTAATATCGTCGTAGTTGAACAGGTCAGGGATAAAGTGACGAACGACCTTATTCACATGGGTTGCAATGACGCTGGCGCTGTCAATAACCTGATAACCCATATTCAACGCTTTTGCTTTCTGCGCGGGCTGAATCCAGGTGATTGGCATTCCATAAGCAGGATCATTGCCTAAAACACCATCAATTTCGCCATACGTTTCGCTGGAGGGGAGAGCCATCAGCCTATCGGATGGGATATCTGCCTCACCCGCTTTAATGCCGTTGATAAAGATTGCATACTGACTGGGTTTCAGCCTGAAGTTTTCACGGATGCGAATTTCCGGTAATAGCACGCCGTTGGTATCAGAAATCACCTGACGTACGCCGCGAATGCGTTGCGTCAGAGGGTGCCCTTTTGATTTGTCGACCAGGGCGACCAGCCGGTATCCCAGACTCAGGCTGATAGGTTCAATCAAAGGGATAGTGTCCCAATTAACCAGCTGTTCAGTGGATTCCGTGATGGTTTTCGTCAGCGTATCGAGATTTTTTTCGTCTGCTTCTGCCGCTTTGGGTCGCTTACTCATGCGCCATGCGGTGGAGCCCAGCAGTCCGGCGAAAATCAGGAATGGGAAATGTGGCATTCCGGGAACAATCGCTAACACAAACATAATGCCAGTAGCGGTATAGAGCACCGAAGGGTTTGCCAGCAATTGACTGCGTGCGTCAGTTGCGATATCCCCACTATCACTGACGCGGGTGACGATAATCGCTGCGGCGGTAGAAAGCAGCAGTGATGGGATCTGCGCCACGAGACCATCACCAATTGTCAATAATGCATACTGCTGGAATGCGGCTTCGGCGCTTAAGTTATATTTAAAAATCCCAATACATACACCGCCAATCAGGTTTATCGCCAGGATCATCATGCCGGCGATGGCATCCCCTCGTACGAATTTAGAGGCACCGTCCATTGCACCATAGAAATCAGCCTCGCTGGTGACATCTTTACGACGTAGTTGCGCCTGCGCCTGGTTGATTAAACCTGCATTCAGGTCGGCGTCGATCGCCATCTGCTTGCCTGGCATGGCATCAAGCGTGAAACGGGCGGAAACCTCAGAAATACGCTCTGCGCCTTTGGTTACAACGATAAAGTTGATGATCATCAGAATAATGAACACCACAAAACCAACCACAAAGTTGCCACCAATAACGACCTGGCCGAAGGACTCAATCACCTTACCCGCAGCGCCAGCCCCCGTATGTCCGTGTAGCAAAACCACACGCGTTGATGCAACGTTCAGCGTCAGTCGCATTAGCGTGGTGATCAGCAGGATGGTTGGAAACAGGCTGAATTCCAGCGGTCGCTTCGCTGAAACGGCCACTAACAGAACCATTACCGCGAGCACGATGTTAAAGGTGAACAGAATATCCAACAGTGCCGGCGGCAAGGGGAGGATAACCATCGCCAGGATGCTCAGTATTACCAGCGGCACGCCGATATTGCCGTTGCGCAATACAGCCATAAATTGTTTAGTTATCTTCGGCATCCAGTTTAAGAACCTCTTTTGGAATGTTGATATGTCTGTTCAGCGTGGGACGTTGCTGTGAACCATCGCGCCAGTGTTTCATTTTCAGTACATACGTCAGGACGTGAGCAATCGCCCGGTAAAGCTGAGACGGAATTTGCTGGTTAATTTGGGTGGTGTAATAGACGGAGCGCGCAAGCCTCGGGAATTCAACCACCTCAATCTTATTTTCCGCTGCGACCTGGCGGATATACAGGGCAATCTCATCCGTTCCCTTCGCGACAACAAAAGGCGCAGCAGCGCGCGACAGGTCATACTGCAACGCCACGGCGTAGTGCGTCGGGTTGGTGATAACCACATCAGCTTTAGGGACTACTTTGCGAATTTGCCCCATTGCCATCTGGCGTTGTAGTCGACGGATCCTGGCCTTAACTTCGGGTTTACCTTCCTGATTTTTATATTCTTCTTTGACTTCCTGCCGGGTCATTTTCAGACCTTTGATAAACATTTTTTTCACAAGCGGGACGTCGATCAGGGCAAAAAAGATAAAGAGGATCACGAAATTGCGCATCACATTGCTGTAGAGCGACAGACCGTCAGCAATCGCCTGTTTAAAAAACAGTTCCTGTAGCCCCAGGAAAGAGACGAAATTATTGCGCAGAGTGATCCACAGCATAACCAGCAGGACCAGTGCTTTTAGGGCCATTTTGCCGGTATCGATGAAATGTTCGCCCGAAAACAGACGGCTAATTCCCTTAAGCGGGCTTATCTTGCTGAAGTCAGGGAGGATTTTTTTCGGCAGGAATAACCATCCTCCAGGCACTAAAGAGGCTGCCAGCGCCGCTACCGGCATCGGTAACAGCGTCAGAATAAATTTCGCCAGAATCAGCAGATGGTGCTGAAGAAACTGGCCAATGATGTCGGGATCGTTAATATTTTGCGCGTACTGATGCACACTGATAAAACTTTCCCGCACGAAATCTTCGTACCAGGGAAAACTGCTGGAAACCACCATAAAGGCCGCAAACAGACTGGCTGCAAGCCCCATGTCTTTCGAACGGGGAATTTGCCCCTCTTCTCTGGCTTTGCGAAGTTTCTGCGACGAGGGTTTTTCTGTTTTTTCTTCGCTACCGTTATCCGCCATAGTGCACCTTCAGCGCGTCGAGCTGTTGCAAAACGAAATTTGCCAGGTGCAGATAATGATCGGGCAGGTAATAAAGCAGAGCGGCAAAGCAGACCAGACCTGCCAGCATGTTGACTGGAAAACCCAATGAATACAGGTTTAGCGGTGGAGCGATGCGGTTAAGCAAACCAAAACAGACCTGGACCGTCAGCATGATAAAGGTGGTCGGTAGTGCAAGCAGCGTGGCTGATGCCAGCACCCAACCCAGCGCAAGTGAAATAGTCCGCAAAGATTGTGGATTCAGCGCGTTACCAATCGGCCAGTATGTAAAACCCTTAAACAAAATGCTGACCAGCAGGAGGTGACCGTCCATCGCGAAAAACAAAATTACCGCATAGACATTGATCAGTTCCGCGAGCACCGTCGTCGAAGCGCCGCTGCTCGGATCGTTCATCACGGCCATACTCATCCCCATATTAAAAGAGAGGATCTGGCCAGCCAGCTGTAGCGCCAGAAATAAAAATTGCAGCATCAGGCCGAAAAGCATTCCCCACAGGATTTGTTCCACCGTCAAAACAATACTGTTGAGCGAGAGCAGGTTGTCGGGAACGGGATGAGGGATCAACGGCGTGACGATCACCGCCAGCGCCAGCGACAAAATAATACGTACGCGTACGGTTAGCGCGGCGTTATCAAGAACGGGCACAAAACGAATGAAGGCCATAATGCGAACGAAGGGGAACCACAGTCCCAGCACCAGATCGGTTAGCTGCGTAATATCGGTTTCGCGCATGTCAGTGCACCAGTGCGGCGGCCTGAGCGAACAAATGAATACAGAGATCATTCAGTTGAACAATCATCCATTTGCCGCAGATCCCTAATACGACCAGCGTCACAATCAGGCGTGGTAAAAAACTCAGGGTTTGTTCGTTAATTTGGGTCACGGCCTGGAAAATGCTGATGAGAAGGCCGGTCAGCAGGCTGGGAACGACTAACACGCAGACCAGTATAATAACGACCTTGATGCCGCTGGCGACGATATCTGCTGCTACATCAATCGTGAGCATATTCGATCCCCTATTAACCCAGACCCAAACCGCGAATACTGGTGGTGAGTGTTCCAACAGTGAGCGACCAGCCGTCAATGAGCACAAACAGCATCAGCTTAAAGGGCAGAGAAACGATCAGCGGCGATAGCATCATCATCCCCATCGCCATCAATACGCTGGCGACAATCAGGTCGATAACCAGAAACGGGATGTAGATCATAAAGCCAATCTGGAAAGCGGTTTTCAGTTCACTTAGCACATAAGCGGGCATCACAATCGTCAGGTCCTGATCCGCTGCGTTGCCTTTAGCACTGGCGATCGTCATTATCTGCTCGATGGCCTTCCTGCTGGTTTGCGCCAGCATAAAGCGTTTCAGCGGTGTGGCCGCAGTACTCAGGGCCTCTGGCAGAGTTATCCGATCATTTTCAAACGGAACAACCGCATTATTGTAGATGTTTATCCAGACTGGGCGCATGACCAGCATGGTTAATGCCAAAGCAATGCCGATCAAAATACGGTTAGGGGGTGTTTGCTGTAAGCCCAACGCCTGGCGGAGCAACGACAGCACAATAATAAAACGGGTAAAACAGGTCATCATTAGCACCAGTGTCGGCAGGATGCCGACGAGGGTCATCAGAATAAGTACCTGAATTTTGACGCTGTATTCCTGGTTGTTACCATGAGAAATCACATTCAATAGCGGGATGTCTCCCCCCTGAGCAGACGCAAAGGGAGAGAGTATGAGCAACGAAATGCCCAGCGTAATCGTGAATGTTTGTGCGAGTTTCATGGTGCCAGGTCTTTGATTTCACTCGTGATAAACTCAAGGACGCGCAAACCGTATTTTTCGTTGACCACCACCACCTCGGCTTTACCCAGCAGAATGTTATTCACTTTAATATCCAGTGGCTCACCGGCGAGCTTATCCATTTCAATGACGGTATCATCATTAATGTCCAGCAGATCGGACAGCATGATCTCCACGGAAGAGACTTCCAGCGTTAATGTGACGGGAATGCGTTTGAGTAACGTCATCGATTCAGAAAAGCGATCTTCTAAACGGGCGACCAGCGCTTCCGCCACAGAATGCTCGGGTGGAGTGACAATTTCGTCCGCGAGTTCGAAAGTTTGCTCTAAAATATCTTCTTGCTTAGTCATAGAATTTCCCGGATGTTCGTTAACTCGGATAAAAATAGCTTATCTTTATCCTCTACAATCAAGGCATTAAATAATTCGGATTTCCCGATAGAGATCAGGAAACGGTCGGGCATCGTAATAGGCAGAATATCACCAGGCTTAATCGTGGCGAGATCGGCGACGTTCATGGGTAATTCTGCAATCTTCACGCCCATGGTCAGAGGTAGCGTATTAATAATCTCTCTTATCAGCGTCTTCTTCTGAATGTCGAATGCTGCCTTATCGACCTGCTGTTTTGTTTTACTGTGATCGTTGTGGCGGATGAGATTCAGAATGTAATCAGTATGGGCATCGTCGAGTAATATTCTGAAGCTACAATCTTTTTCATCACCCAGTACAAAAGTAAGCTGATAGGCCCAGTGTGTTTGTACGGTGCTGTTATCAAGTCTGGATGCCAGCAGGATCCCCGAGGTGTTTTTATTAAAAATAATATTACAGATATCCAGCGTAAGCCGACTTTTTAGCCGTATTTCTGTTTTGGTCGGTAACTCATCTTGCGCATTTTCACGAAGTGATGAATCCAGACCGTAAAAATTCCCTAATAACATCATTAGCAAGGAGCGATCAATATCAAATGCCAGGTGGCCTACCTGCGACATTAATAACACAGCACTTTTATTAGTGACATCCATCTCACAATAAATTCGCTTAAGGCTGATGTTGGTTCGATGTTTTTTTAGGAAATAGTTTCCTAAATGTGATTCAATTGTATCAAAATTACCTGTAAACATAGTCGGCAGACGATGATATGGACGCCCAAGTCGGTTACCTTCAATCTTAAAGATTCCGGGGGTTTGACTATACTTCAACATGATACGTTTTTCCCTGCTGTAATGCTCTGGCGCGGATGCGTTGATATTAAATTCCGCCACTAACTACATATAAGGAAGATATTAAATGGCCAGTCAACTCATTCTGCAAGTTATTAATGCATTGGTGGCCGTAATTAAAAATTAATTAAATGTATTTGGTGAGAAATGTGTGTGGGGTAGATCTGTTTTTGCTCGTCTCCGCTTCGTGTTTTTTGTATGGAAATTTATGTAACTTACTGTTTTTTATTGTTTAATATTTTTTTTATCTTTTAATTCAGGATTATTAAAGTTCCTGGTGGTAATGTTTTTGCAGGAAATTAAAGTTATTATAGGGTTGCGATTTGACGACAGCGGTGAGCATTAATCTTAATCATAGGCAGGCTTTGTAGCACGAGTGATACCTGTTCTGTTCTTTGGTCATTACGCCTGGCACAACAACGTTGTGGCTGTTAGTTTATTTGCCACTAATATGTATAAGTGAACAAATTATGTTTGAACTTATTGCCGAAGCTGCTTCCAGCATGAACACTTTCTCATTGGCGAAGCGCATTGCTTCTTTTAATGTTCCGGTACTTATCCAGGGTGAAACCGGTACCGGGAAAGAATGCGTAGCGAAGTTTATTCATTCGATTGCATTTAGTGAAGCACAACATGCACCTTATATTGGTGTTAACTGTGCTGCTATTCCTGAAAACATGCTTGAAGCAACGTTGTTCGGCTATGACAAAGGGGCTTTTACCGGAGCTGTCACGGCCGTTCCGGGGAAAATGGAATTAGCGAATAATGGTACGTTACTGCTTGATGAAATCGGTGACATGCCATTGGTATTGCAGGCCAAAATTCTCCGTGTGTTGCAGGAGCAGCAGGTTGAACGTTTAGGCAGTAACCGTCCTGTTAAACTTAATTTCCGCTTAATTGCCTGTACCAACAAAAATCTTGAGAAAGAAGTGGCTGCCGGACGATTCAGAGAAGATCTCTATTATCGAATGTCAGTTATTCCGGTCACCATACCGCCTTTACGGGAACGCATGGACGATATCATTCCGCTTGCGGAATCATTCATAAAAAAATACTCCCCGGTACTGGTTAAAAATATCAAGCTTTCTGAGTCATCCCGTCAGGCACTGCTGAGTTATACGTGGCCTGGAAACGTTCGCCAGCTCGAAAATGCGATCCAGCGCGGCATGATCCTTAACCGTGACGGCGTGATTTACCCCGATACATTGGGTTTGCCTTCAGGTGAATCTGACGTCTGGAGCGAACCGGGATGGCAGATAACACCTCGTGTACAAATAACAGAAAATGGCAACCTGGGGCGGCATGGCCGCAGTGCGCAATACCAATATATTGCTGATTTAATGCGTAAATACCAGGGCAATAAAACCAAAATCGCGGATTTATTAGGGATCACCCCTCGTGCGCTTCGTTACCGGCTGGCATCCATGCGAAAGCAGGGAATCGAGATCTTTCCCTGAGTCCGTCTGCCGTAAACCGTAGAAGTCGCGCTTTTTATTTTAAGAGTAGGTCATGACTATAAACACAATTAACCCAGCCAGTGAGATGCAGACCAATCTGATGCAGGAAATGCAGCAGATGAACGCCGTCGTCCAGGCCCCTGTTCTTTCACCGATTCAGTCCAATGTTGTTGGGGCGCAATCAGCAATCTCGCAGGCTTCATTCGGCCAGGTTTTACAGGGAGTGCTTGATCATGTTGATCGGTTCCAGCAGGTTGCGGAGCAAAAGCAAACCGCCATTGATATGGCAAAAAGCGATGACCTTGCTGGTGCGATGATCGCCAGTCAGCAGGCCTCTTTGTCATTCTCGGCGCTGGTTCAGGTTCGAAACAAAGTCGCTTCCGGATTCAACGACCTGATGAGTATGTCAATCTAACGTTATGACCGAGTTGATAAAAAAGTTAACCCAATTCCTCCCACCGTTCCCTTTCCGGCTGGATGGCTATAAAAGATGGGGGCTGTTGGCTGTGCTGGCCGTTGCTGTGACGGCGGTTATCGTGAACATGTTGTGGAACAGTAACCACGGTTATGTTTCGCTGTATGGGCGTCAGGAAAACCTGCCGGTTTCGCAGATTATTACCGTACTTGATGGCGAGAAGCTGGAATATCGGATCGATCCTGAAAGTGGACAAATACTGGTTCCGGAAGAGGCGCTCTCCAGAACGCGTATGGCGCTTGCGGGTAAAGGCGTGCAGGCGATGCTGCCCAACGGCTATGAGTTGATGGATAAAGATGAAGTGCTGGGCAGCAGCCAGTTTGTGCAAAACATCCGCTATAAACGCAGCCTTGAAGGGGAACTGGCACAGAGCATTATGACGCTGGACGCGGTAGAAAATGCGCGGGTGCATCTGGCATTAAATGAAGAGAGTACGTTTGTCGTCAGTGATGAACCGCAAAACAGCGCCTCTGTGGTTGTGCGTTTGCATTACGGCTCCCGGCTGGATATCGATCAGGTCAATGCGATTGTGCATCTGATTTCCGGCAGTATCCCTGGTCTTAACACCTCGCAGGTCAGCGTCGTCGATCAGGCGGGAAACTTATTGTCCGATGGTGTGGGGGCGGGGGAAGCGGCGTCGGCCATCACGCGGAAACACGATCGGGTCCTGCTGGATATCCAGGATAAAACCCGCGCCAGTGTAGCGAATGTTCTCGATTCTCTGGTGGGCGTCGGTAACTACCGAATAAGCGTCATGCCGGATCTCGACCTGAGCAATATCGATGAAACGCAGGAACACTATGGCGACGAGCCAAAAATTAACCGGGAAGATAATGTCCAGGATAGCGATACCAATCAAATCGCGATGGGTATCCCCGGTTCGTTAAGCAATCGTCCGCCTGTTGCGCCCAATCCGCCGATTCCTCCGGCGGCAGCGCCGGAGGAATCGGGCCAGCCGCCACAAGCGCTGTCGAAGCACAGCGAAAACAAGCGTGATTTCTCCTATGACCGTAGCGTGCAGCATATTCAGCACCCAGGTTTTGCGGTGGTTCGGCTGAATGTTGCGGTGGTCCTTAATCAGAATGCGCCAGCGTTGAAAAACTGGACGTCGGAGCAAACTACGCAACTGACGAATGTGCTGAATAGCGCTGCGGGAATCAATGCCCGCCGCGGTGACAGTCTCTCATTATTTCTGCTTAATTTTGTCCCACAGGTCGCGCCTGTCGAGCCAGTGATTCCGTTGTGGAAGGATGAGAGCGTCCTGGCCTGGGTGCGTTTAATGGGCAGTGGCCTGCTGGCGTTGCTGCTTCTTTTGTTCGTTATTCGTCCTGTGATGAAACGGATTACGGCGATACGTCAGCAACCGGTTTCTCCTGAACTGGCGCTGGATAATGCTGTGCGGGCCATGCCGGTTGATGAACCGCGTTTGGCGGTGTCGGAAGACGGCCATAAAAACATTGAACTGCCTTCTTTCCCTGGCGATGACAGCCTGCCTTTGCAGAGTTCCGGCCTGGAAGTGAAGCTGGAGTTTCTGCAAAAACTGGCGATGAGCGATACCGATCGCGTAGCTGAAGTTCTCAGACAATGGATTACCAGCAATGAGCGAATTGACAAACAATAACCGCATGTACCTCGAACAGGCTGCGATTCTGTTGCTGTGCATGGGAGAAGATGCCGCAGCGACGGTGATGCAAAAACTCAGCCGTGAGGAGGTCGTGCGGCTGAGTGAAAATATGGCGCGCCTTTCTGGGGTGAAAACAAACATGGCAAAAAAAGTCATCAATAATTTTTTTGAAGAGTTTAGCGAGCAAAGCGGTATTAACGGCGCCTCGCGTTCCATGTTGCAAAGCATTTTGAACAAAGCGCTGGGAACGGAAATAGCCAGTAGTGTGATCAATGGAATTTACGGTGATGAGATCCGCTCGCGTATGGCGCGTTTGCAGTGGGTTGAGCCGCGACAACTTGCCATCCTCATTGCGGAAGAGCACCTTCAGCTTCAGGCGGTATTTCTGGCGTTTTTAACTCCGGAAATCTCCGCCACGGTGCTCTCTTATATGAGTGAATCGGTCCAGAACGAAATTCTTTACCGGATAGCCAAACTCAGCGATGTGAACCGTGATGTCGTGGACGAGCTGGATCGTCTGATTGAACGTGGATTATCGGTCCTTTCTGAACACGGCTCTAAAGTGAAGGGGATCAAGCAGGCGGCAGATATTGTGAACCGCTTCCAGGGCAACCCGCAGCTTATCCTCGATCAGCTTCGTGAACGTGATGAGGATGTACTGGAAAAGCTACAGGATGAGATGTACGACTTCTTTATCCTTAGCCGCCAGAGCGACGACGTTCGCCGTCGGCTGCTGGATGAAGTCCCGATGGAAGACTGGGCTGTGGCGCTCAAAGGGACCGAGACACTATTGCGCCGCTCCATTTACGCTGTGATGCCAAAGCGTCAGGTTCAGCAACTGGAGTCCATTACCGTGCGTCTGGGTCCGGTACCTGTCAGCCGAATTGAACAGATTCGTCGCGAAATTATGAATGTTGCCCGTGAGCTCGAAGAAGCGGGTGATATCCAGCTACAGCTCTTCACCGAACAGACGGCGGAATAGGTCATGGCGATTGAAAAACTACGCGGACGCTATCGATTGCATCGGTTTCCTCCCCGGCAGCGTTATCTTCAGGATGAGCATTTAACGCCGGGAATAACGCCGGCAGATTATCAGCGTCGGCTGATGGACGGTTTCGAGGAAGGGTTACAAAAGGGTTTTGATCAGGGGATGATTGAAGGCCAGCAGCAGGGCTTTCAGGAAGGACATCAAAAAGGATACGAAGAAGGTCAACGACAGGGTTACACGGAAGGCAGCCTTGTGGGGCAACAGGAAGGGCGCAAGGAATTTACTCTGGCGGCACAACCGCTTGAGAGTATCTCCGGTAAGGTCAATGATTACCTGGCGCACATGCAGCGAAAGCAGCGTGAAGACCTGCTGCAACTGGTTGAAAAAGTGACCCGCCAGGTCATTCGTTGCGAACTGGCGTTGCAGCCGACGCAGCTGCTGGCGCTGGTGGAAGAGGCGCTTTCTGGTTTTACGACAATGCCGGAAACGTTGCAGGTTTTGCTCAGTAATGAGGAGTTTGCCCGCATTAAAGATGCTGTCCCGGAAAAGGTCAGCGAGTGGGGGTTGATGCCAACCCCTGAGTTACTGGCCGGTGAGTGCCGGGTTATCACTGATACATCGGAACTGGATATCGGCTGTGAACACCGGCTGGAACAATGCATGATGGCGTTAAAAGAGACGCTGGTACCGGAGCGGCAGGGTGAGTGACTTTTCCGCCTTCGACAATGCGCTTCGTTCAATTGAGTCAATTCCGCTCGCCCGGGTTGCCGGGCGGTTAGTGCGCGTTAACGGTATCCTGCTTGAGAGCGTGGGGTGCCCGTTGGCCACCGGGCAGCTCTGCCGTGTCGAAAGCGCCAGCCATACCCTGATTGATGCCCAGGCAGTGGGCTTTAACCGTGATATTACCTACCTGATGCCTTTCAAACACCCTGTTGGCCTCATGGCGGGGGCGAGGGTCTTCCCCGAAGAAAAGGTACAGGAGGTCCTCATCAGTGAAAGCTGGCTGGGAAGGGTTGTGAATGGTCTGGGTGAACCGCTGGATGCGAAAGGTCGTCTGACGGGCAATGACGTCCTGTCGCTTCAGGCTCCCTCGATTAACCCCTTAATCCGGCAGCCGGTGAGCCAGCCTCTTGACGTCGGTGTTAAGGCCATTAACGGGCTGTTGACTATTGGTAAAGGCCAGCGAGTGGGGTTGATGGCAGGCAGCGGTGTAGGTAAAAGCGTACTGCTGGGGATGATGACCCGACAAACCAAAGCCGATATTGTTGTGGTCGGCCTGATTGGTGAGCGGGGGCGCGAAGTGAAAGAGTTTATTGATCACTCTTTAGGGGCAGAAGGGTTAGCAAAATCGATCATTGTCGCGGCGCCAGCGGATGAATCGCCTTTAATGCGTCTGAAAGCAACCGAACTTTGCCATTCCATCGCGGCCTGGTTTCGCGATCGCGGTTACCACGTCTTATTGCTGGTGGATTCGTTGACGCGTTATGCCATGGCACAACGTGAAATAGCCCTTTCGCTGGGGGAGCCTCCGGCTACCAAAGGTTATCCGCCGTCGGCGTTCGGCATGATCCCAAAACTGGTGGAGAGTGCGGGGAATAGCGAAAGTGACGGTTCGATGACGGCTATCTATACGGTGCTGGCGGAAGGTGACGACCAACAGGATCCGATCGTCGACTGTGCGCGGGCCGTGCTGGATGGTCACATCGTTCTGACGCGTAAACTGGCAGATGCGGGGCACTATCCGGCAATTGATATCGGTCAGTCGATCAGCCGATGTATGACGCAGGTAACAACCCGGGAGCATCAGCAGAGCGCCCGGCTGCTGAAAAAAAACTATGCCACTTATATGGATATCAAACCCCTTATTCCATTGGGGGGGTATGTGGCAGGAGCCGATTTGGGCGTGGATAAAGCGGTTAAAGTTTTCCCGATTATTGAGCGTTTTTTGCGTCAGGACGTCAGCGAACCGGCTTCGCTTGAGCTGGTGCAACATCTCTTGCAAACCCATTTTCCGGCTGTGAAAAAGACAGAAGGTAAGTAGTCATGCGGCAGATTATTGATACCCTGGCGCAATTGCAGCGCCTGCGAGATAAATCGGTAAAAGATATTACAATACAGCTTGCGAAGCAGAAGCAGGTATGTAGCGGATATGATAGTAATATCAGGGCATTAGGTTGTCTTATTCAAAAAACGGGTGCCGAAGGAAACGCCCCTTCCGTAGCGTCACTGAAAAATGTGACGGACTATAAAGGGGCTCTACGCAAAGTGATTGCCTGGCAGGAGCAGGAAAAGGCGCTGGCGAAAATCAAAGAAGACCGTATTCAGAAAAGCCTGATTGCAGCAGCCTGTCAGGAAAAAGTGGTCACTGTGGCTCTGGAGGAGCGGCGCCACGAGCTGTCCAATGAGGGAATGATAAAAGATCAAAAGCGTGTCGATGAGATTGCAACACAGTGCTGGCTGCGACAAAAGATTCTGGGGCTGGTATGAAAACGGTTATTACCTTCGGCACGTTCGATATTTTCCATATTGGGCATCTGCGTATTCTGGAGCGTGCCAGAAAACTGGGTGAGCGACTGGTGGTCGGGGTCTCGTCTGATGTGCTGAATATACAGAAAAAAGGTCGTGCCCCGGTCTATAACCAGGAACATCGGATGGAAATTGTGGCGGGACTGAAATGTGTCGATGACGTATTTCTTGAAGAATCACTGGAACAAAAAGCGGAATATATTCAACGCTTCCACGCTGACATGCTGGTGATGGGGGATGACTGGGGGGGACGTTTTGATAATTTCTCCGGCTTGTGTTATGTGGTTTATTTACCCCGGACACCTTCAGTATCAACAACCTCGATAATTGAGGTTGTGAAGCAATATTAATAGCAAGAGAGGAATGTGACTCTGAACGCATTTTTAATTAATGACACCGAAGATGTATATCATTGGGGATGCAATGGTACGTCGTCGCAGATTAAAAAACAGCTAAAGCAGCATGGCGTTGAACAGATATTTTCTCTGCCAGTTTACACTGTTCCATTATTACCCAATATACCTCTCAAGGTCAGCGATATTGGGACCCGAGACGATTTTATTAATAACTTTAGACCCATAGCCAATGCGATGAGCGCCAGCGATATTATCATCGTGAACGGTGAAGGTACTGTTCATGATTTCAGACCCGCGGTCAGGGCATTATTGTTTTTAATGATTGCGGCCAAAAAATTTTTCGGTAAAGACGTCCACTTGATTAATCACTCCTGTTACCCCAATTCATCTGATGAGAATATATTAAGTTATTATAAGGAAGCATATCGTTCATGTGACTATATCGCAGCACGAGAAAGCTTGTCCGCATTAATTATTCGGATGGTGATAGGCGTTCCTTGCGCTGATGCATTTGACAGCTTGCCGTTGACCATCAGAGATGTACAACAGGAAATACCTGAAAACCTTATCACTGAAGATTACATCTGTATTTCTGGTGCTGTAAATTATAACATGCTAAGAACCGACTACATTGTATCAAAAATAAAAAATAACTACCCTGATCATAAAATAGTGTACCTTGCCGGCTCAAAAAAAGAAGGCATCCGCAGCAAAGAAAAAAAAGTCATTGAACACTATCTGGAGAAACTTCCAGAAATGATCGTCTTTGATGCTAAAACGCTTGAAGCATGGCTTTCAATTATAAAATATGCTGCAGTTATGATTTCCGGGCGCTACCATTACACTGTTGCTGCCGTTTGTTTTGGAACGCCAGTTGTTTATTTTCCATCGAATACGCCAAAGATTGAGGCTATGGCTTATGATATCGGACTACCGAAAGCCGTATCGACAGAAGAGGAATATTGTCGAATGATGGACTCCATCGATAGTATTGAATGGCAAAGCCATTTACACAGTTTATGTAAAAAAGCAGAGAATAATTTTGAGTGGCTTCTGGCAGCAGGAAATAATAAACATGATCCTCATTTAGTTAATCCAGCCAACCGCTAATGATATCTTTTTTTATTACGGCAGACTTCACCAGTTGTTTCAGTATAGGGTTTTTCAATGATTCAACTTTTGTGTCGGCATGACCAATGATATGCCGGAATACATTCTTATTCATGGTGAAAATTAATGTGCTAAAAGTGCAAATAATCTCTTTGGGTGCCAGTCCGATCAGTGGAAGGATCTCAAAAGAGAGGCTATTCGAAATGGTATAAACATTTTCACCCAAAGCATGTGTGATTTTTAGTCTGTTTTTTGGGTGATTAATCGGATGTGCTTTAAAAATAACACGGTCAGTGTCTTTAATGATTCCCTGGTCTTTCATCCGAATGATTTTATTTACCTGCTTTTTTGTGATTTCATTATCTTTTTGCGTATCAAAATATCCAGCTCCCATATATAATAAACTGTTTTTATGTTGCATCTCTTGCCTTATCTGATTAAGTATGGGGATATTTAAATTGAGTAGAGACAGACAAAAAGCCAGCGTTTTGGGATCGGTCTCATGTATGCCGCCTCGCTCTAACGTTCGGGTATTTTTTCTGATATAACGATAAAAAGGACTTGTACCGTTGTGAATATGATTTTCGTATTGATTCATAAGATGATATGAAACATCGAAAAAATGATGCCACATATAATTCATTAATTCAGGCCAGGTGGTGCGAAAATAATCAGAAAATGGATTGGTTTCATGAGTGAGAATGGCATCGAAATATTTTACACAGGCCGCTTTCAGGGCGCCGAATTCCTTTTCCTGCAGTTGACTTAATTCATACCTGTCGGTGATGCTTTTTATGCCATCATCATAGAGATGTATTTTTATGCGGTCATTTGATATCTTTTTAGAAATAGATGCAACAACTCTGTAAAGTTCGACATTTGTAAATGCAATATTGCCATGTATTTCAACTTCAGCCGGTTTGAGTTTTTCTATTATCTCTGTGATTTTTGCTGTGAATTCAGCGCTGACCGTATATTTTTGGCGTATGTAGTATGCGTGAGTCCCTTTTAACTGGAAGGGGGTAAGCTCCGTTCTGTACCAACATATTATCTTTACAACTGATAAGTCATATGCACACCTGGCAAAATCTAACATCTGAGGAATAGTCTGAACGGAACCTGATGAGAGGTATATTTTCAATTTTTTCACAATATTAACCTGATGTTATTCTGTCAATGTATTGATAAACTGACTCAGTGTGTGAGAGGAGGATGCTGCATCACTCTGAAATAATGTTTTTTTGGCGTCGGTTCGGTTCAATGAACGTTCATCTCGGTTAAGCGCCTGGTGTAAGACGGTGATAATATTCTCACTATTGAATTTATAACGAAAATCATCGTTAACAGGCACAAGGTTATAATCAGGTTCGAAGTTTTCATGTGTTCCAGACAGAATATCCAGCGTCATAATGGGTTTATTGGTGAGTAAATAATCAAACATTATTGATGAATAGTCCGTAATGAGAATATCGAATTTGCTCATGTAAGGGTACATATCGGTATTCATATCAATGAAATAAAAATTGTTAATTTCTAATGATCCGATATTTATGCCAGTGTGGTGATAAGCGTGTGCCTTTATAAATACATCGATATTGTTTTTTTGTGTATAAATGATTAATTTACTGACAATGTCTTTGCTGAGTAATTCAGTATTTTTAAAGCGTTGCCAGGTAGGTGCAATAAATATTTTCCTTCTTTTATTTAATATCGCCCGGGTTGTTTTGCCATTAAGTTTTGCGCCGAGAAGTTCTGACGGCTTTGCGGGGCGAACAAGAACTTCATTACGAGGATATCCCGTATTGAAAATGGTATGGCAGCCAAAAACCTCGCTCCAGAAGGTGTTTAACGGGATTGCGGTGCTTAATACATAATCAGCACGAGAAGCCCATGCTAAAGATGTACTGAATCCAGGATCGCTTGTGCTCAAATAAGGTGTTAGTTGCAATAGCAGTTTTTTAACAGAGATACCGTGCCAGAGTTGGATATGAATTGCACCTTCCAGACAGGCAAAGTAAAGCCAGTTTCTGTGTAAGCTATGATGAGGGTTGACGCAGAAAACGGCTATGTGAGTCTCTAAAAATAGATTGATGGTTTCGTCATTATTCCTTCCGATAAGATGTACCGGAAGATTATGTTGCTGAAGCATAGTATAAACATCTTCGTTCCATGTACACCAGATACATTCCAGTTGCGTATTCTTTACCATATGCAGATACAGGTATTTCGTATTGTCAGAAAATGCATCACGATCAAAAAAAAGAATGCGTTTTTTACATTTTGTTTTTTTAATTGAAATCTGAGATAACGCCTGAAAGAGTCGATGATCGACAACCGGATAATTATTCATATTTATTTCTCATGTTTTGTGGGGAAGTTACGCATAGCAAATATCAACTAAATAATTTCTTTTGCAGGCTAAGCAGAAGAGTATTCATTTGTAATTGCGATGGATTGGTCAGCAAATCCTCAATCACCCGTGCCGCTCTTTCCCCTGCTTTTCCATCCATATAGGCATCGCAATAATGATGGCGAATTTCATTCAGTGATGCTTGCAGAGATGTCCAGTCAAAGGCATCGGACAGTAAGGTTTTGAGTTGGGCGACATCTTTCGCAACAGGTAAAATGTCGCGGATATGCTGGTCGGCGCTGTGCGGGGTGGAATAACTTTGCCCATCAAGCAGCGTCTTCATCTCTGGCCACTCGAGCAAAATGACGCGCTTTCTCATATGAATCGCATCAAAAATAAACCCACTGCTGTCTGTCAGCACATAGTCTGCTTTGGCCAGTAGAGGCAACACATGCTTTGGCGCGTCAGCTCTTTTCTTTAAGTGCTTATTAGCCAGTGCCAGCGACGCCGCCTCTTCGGGCTTGTAGCAGGTGCCGTGATGCAATTTAGTGACAATATTAAAATCATGGCTCAACCGTCCGAGCTTTTCTGCCCAGTGGGGGAGTGAACTTAATGCTCCATAGGTTGGGGCATACAAAATCGTTGGTTTTTTGTCATCCAGTTTCACCACGTTGGGTACTCTGGCGTCAAAGCTGGCGTTATGCCACTCATCAAAACGCGGATTACCCACCACTATTGCGCTGCCGTTAATATCCAGTGCCTGCTGACTGTGGTGGCTGTAGCACAAAATGCGCTGGTAGAAGGTGTTCCACCAGGCGTGGTTCCACTCTTCTTTCGCCAGACCATACATCGCGCGGACATGGCAATCGGAAAGGCCATTGAGCAAAGGGGTATAGTACGGGCTGATAAGACATTTATAGCGCTGACGTCGTTCTGTGACGTCTGAAAGTCGGGCCCCGCCCAGCGCAGGATCATCGATAGTTCTAAGGGTCTCCAGCATTTCATCCAGAAACGGCTTTTGGATCCTGTCGCTGATCAGCAGTGAACAGGTATGGCCCATTGCCTGAAGTGCTGTGATGACAGGGCGATAGACAGCGTAATGGAGAGAGGTCTCCATATAAAACCCAATAATATCACTGCATACGGGAGCGGGATGTGATTGCCCTGCTACGGGGTCCTGATGGCTGGCTGGTGTTTTATTGATTTTATTGAAGTAATAACCAATGTTGTCAGTCTCTTTCTTTTCAATATCACTGTAGCCCGCGCGCTGGTAGCAAATGCTTGGGTAACAGGCCAGCCATTTTCCGTCGTCCAGCAGTGGCTGCCATTGTTCTTCGGGTGTACAGGAAGGATCGTGCTCCATTTGTTGGATCAGTGCAGCGTAATAATGGCTATTCACCAGATAGGCGCAAACCTTATTGCAGTCTCGCGCGTGGATCATTCCGTGCAGGCTCTTAAGCATATTCCCGCGCTTAATCTCGCCACCCAGCAGAATCACTTCCCAGGGGAATTTGGGCAGGGCATTGAGCAGCGCGTTCAGCACCCGGATATATTTTTCCTGCTTCAGGATGACCGTATCGTCTTCCAGTAGCAGATAGTTCTTCCAGCCTTTCTGCTGTGCCAGCCGAAGCGCCTGTAAATGGGACTGGCGTCGGCCCAACTGGCCGGGGGGGTCTTCCGTTGCGCTCAGCCGGGTAATTTTGGCCTCCGGGACATGCAGCTGTGCCAGTTCCTGCCTGATAAGCTTCAGGCGATCCGGACGTTTATCCAGATTGACGATCACCACCTGATCAATACCCTCCCACAGGATCGGTTGATGATGGGTGGCGTTATGCAAACTCAGAAACCAGGTTTTGAGGATGGGATCGGTAATGTATGTCTCCAGACTGACCTCTAACGCCTGGCCTGAACCGAGCACAAAATCTTTGTCGAACGTATTCTGGTTATGCGAGATACAAAGGATGGTGCGTTCACCGGGTAATTGCAGCGGATTGGCGGTGAATTTGTTGGTGAATCCCTCTTCTTCGCTTAAGTGACATGCATCGTCATAACGATGCTTTTTCAAATAATTGCGGTGATAACAGAAGGTACCGTTGAGTATATTTTGCGGCCCAAAACTACGCGTTCTGAAAATCCGATTAATATGGCTGTACCAGATGGGGATCTGGTCCGAACCGGAAATCAGCGCCCGATGACGTTGCATCATCGTAATGGTATAGCTGATTTTATCCGCTGGATAAAAATCATCATCATCCATACAGATAATATATTCACCTGACGCTAGCTCGTTGAGCATGTTACGTTTTTTACCCAGAGCCAGTTTTTCCGAATGGTGAATATAGCGAATATTATATTTTTCAGGATGCCCTTGCGTCAGACGCTCAATCATCGGGAGATGGCTTTGTGGTGAATCGTCGAGGATGACCAGCTCCCGGCGATCGGCTGGATAATCCTGATAGCGATACATGTACAACAAATACGGTAAAAATGCGCCGCGATTCCAGGTTGGGGTCACGACGCTAACAAACGGCTTTTCACGACCGGTATCGAGTGTTTTTACGACGCCAGGCAGTGCGCTGTGCGGTGAGGAAGAATGAAACATGTTGGCGTATCTTTTGTGGGCCGAAAAAGGACCGGGATTGCTCCCGGCCAAGAGGCATTTCTAATCGATAAGCAGTGAGAATGCCGAGAGCAGGTGGTCGGCAGGCAATATCGGTAGCAACTGCTGCCTCGCCAGCGGTGCATCTGCACTGTGTCGCCAGCGTTCAAATAATGCAAACAGGGCGAAAATTTCGTCCTGGTTTATGGCAGAACCGTCAAGCGTCCACAGGGTGAACAGGGTGCGAATCAGGTGAAAATCGGTCACTAATTCGAAATAACGATGGATAACGTTTTCACTGTCGTGCTGTGGGAACATATCGTGATACAGGCGGTAAATCAGATAGTTACTGAAGATCCATGGCGTCTGTGCGAAGTACCGCTCATACGTTTCAGGCCACTGTGACTGCAATTGCCGCTGCAACAACACTTCGCTGTTGGCATCCTGTAGCATCAGCAAACTCACCTGCAAAGGGAGGCTGGCTTTACGCGGCGTGTCGGGAAGGGTCTGCCAGTCAAATTCAAAGCTGCCCATCCGGGTGAGTAAGCTGCACTGAAGCTGAGGCACGGCCGGTAATAGTCTGAACTGCTCCTGTAATTTTCCCTCTTCTGCGTAACCTGCCAGGATGTCGGGCAAAGAGGCAATACCTTCCAGTATCTCAGTGCTGTCACCCGGTAATTTTTCCGAATAGGACAGCATAATCCCTAACGCGTAGAGTCGCATTTCAGGGGATAAGCCGGGTAGCGTGACGGTATTCAGAGCCGACTGATTCAACTGCCTGTCGCGCAGGGATAATGCACGACTACCCGGTTCCGCTTCACACTGGGTGACGTGCAGGGCAAAGGTATGAGGGGCTTCCAGCGCCGCTTTACAGCTGGCGGCCTCCGTCAGGGCCAGACTCTGGCGAATTTCGTTCTGCCATGCCATCCGGAGGTGCAGAGGGGAATCTGGATTGTGGAATAAAAACGAGCGAACAAAGTCTGGCTCGTAACATTCAATCGTACTCATAATGTGTTCTCAGTGGCCCAATATTCTCATTCGAGCAATTTGCATGCCGGAATTTATTTCCGGGTTATATCAATGCATTGAATCCTGGAGGGGAAAGTAAACTTCCGCTGACAGGAAGGTTATTCACATTAGCGGTGATAAATAAAATCCACTTCAGAGCCTAAAAATGACTGTATAAACTCGTACTGCCTGATGAGTAAATCGCCATTCTTTTCGTTGTACGTTTTACAGCGTTCGGCTTTTTGCTCAAGGTTCTGCCACCAACTGTGCGCCGTGCTTTTTTGTGGCGCAGGCAACCAGTTAAATACCCGCTCGATTCCGGTACGGTTTACATCTACCTCCAGCGATTGCAGGACTAAACGTCGCTGCTGGCTACTGAGGCTCAACTGTTCGTATTGCTGTTGAATGGCGTCGTTAACGGTTAAAAGCGCTTCGCTGTCGCGACGAATCATACACAGACGCTGCTCCTCCAGTAGGGGCCGAAGCGTGTCATACCGCCTCTCATCGTCGCGAATCCCCTGAAGCAGGGTTTTAACCAGATCTAACCGGGTGCTCACCCTTCTGGCCCCTTATTTTTGAAAAAAGCGAAACATATCGGCGGCAAGCTGGTCGGTATCAATCGCCGGCTCGCCGGTAGCCAGCGTCGCTTGCATCCGGGCCACGTTGTCGTAATCAATATCACCCTGGCTGTCTTCGTTCAGCGCTTGCTGGGCAGACTGTAAACCGGCCTGTGTAATATCTTCGGCGGAGGCTGGGGTTACTCCGCTGGTACTGGTTTGTGCCGTGTTCTTGTCCTGGCTTTCCTTTTCGGTGCCCGGGGCTGGTCGGCTGCCGGAAATCATCGGTGTTATCTTCATATCAACCTCGTACATGTCCCGTCTGGCTGTTTTCTGTCATTGCATTAAAGAAAGCGGCCGTGATGCAGGAAAACTTTAATCCAGTCACAAAAAATCACATCACCTGAGGCTGATGACAAACCTCTAACGAATGCAGTTTTGTCATAAGTGACCGAAAAAAAACAAGGAAAATCAATTCATTGATTTTCGGCTGCTCACCACAAAGAAGGAAAAACCACGTTTTTTCCTTCTTTGTCAGCAATCTGATTACCTGTCCGTATTGACCGGGGTAACGATGCCGGTATCGTCCACCATGCCGCTGATCACGCGCTGGCTGCTGGTGTTGCGGATGTTGATAACATCCCCTTTGCGCCCATTTTTCAACGCCACGCCAGGCATGGATGCGGTGATCCCATCCCTGCGCGAGACAATTGTCACGGGCTGGTCACGCTTGACCAGCATCGGCGTGACCAGCTCCGCGCGGGTGAGGGGTTTACCGGGTTGTAGGGTACGTTTAGCGGTCAGCCCGGTCGCCTCTTCAACGTGAAGCATTAGCCCTTCCTGCCGGCCACTGATATTGAATTTTTTGAGCTGTAGATCGTTTACGGTTAATACCGTATCGCGCGCAATCACTGACTTCGGCATGACCACCGGGACGTAGACATCAGGACGTACCGCAACGTTGATATGCCAGCCTGTGTTACCCGGACAATTCACCTCAAAATTCATGCGGCTGAGGACCATTCCTGCAGAAGAGATGCGGGCAACTCGCGGTGTGGCGGCGCAGAGAGGGGCGCTGGCAACCATTGAAGGGATATAAATATTGAACGTATAGCGATAGTCGTGCCACTGCGCTTTCGCGGCCAGAGCATCAAGCTCACGGCTGGCCGCGCTGAGCACCTGAGCGTTGATCTGCTCTCTGGCGCTGTTTTGCACCGGATGAACGGCAGCCTGAGTGGGCAAGGCAAAGAGCAGGGTCAGCGCTATTTCTGCGCCGGGAAGGAAGGTTCGTTTCCTGGCATTCATTCTGTTTTTCATAAAACTGTTCCCCATCAATTAGTTACAAGTTGGCATGTCATTTGCTTAAAACAGTAAGCAAGATTGATGCAGGAGTGATGTAAAAAATGGGAATCAGTTTTCAGCAGGCGTTGGGTGTGCATCCGCAGGCAGTGAAGTTACGTCTTGAGAGGACCGAGCTGCTGACTGCGAATCTGGCGAATGTCGATACGCCAAATTTCAAAGCTCAAGATATTGATTTTGGTTCCGAGATGCAACGGGCCAGTGGCTTAAGCGTCGTGCCCGAAGTTGACGTGAAATACCGCGTCCCGATGCAACCCTCAGAAGATGGCAACACCGTGGAGTTGAATGCCGAACAGGCCCGATTTTCACAAAATAGTATGGATTATCAAAGTAGTTTGACCTTTTTGAATCTGCAAATCAGCGGTGTGAGAGAGGCTATTGAAGGGAAATAACCATGTCGTTTACTGATATTTATCAGATTTCCGGTTCGGCGATGACGGCACAGACCATACGCCTGAATACCGTCGCCAGTAACCTGGCAAATGCGGAATCGCCTGCCAGCAGCGAGGCGCAAGCCTATAAGGCGCGAAGTCCCGTATTTGCAGCCGTTTACAACAATAGCCTGATCGGCGGGCATCACCAGCATGCGATTGATGGTGCCAGTGTGCAGGTCCAGGATGTGCTGCAAAGCGGCGGGGCGGTGAAGCGGTATGAGCCTCATCACCCGATGGCGGATAAAAATGGCTTTGTCTATTACCCGGATGTCAATGTGGTGGAGCAAATGGCCGACATGATGTCCGCATCGCGGGATTTTGAAACCAACGTTGATGTGCTGAATAACGTCAAAAGCATGCAGCAAAGCTTACTTAAACTGGGGGATGTGTGATGAACACTCTGGCTCTGTATGTCCAATCGCAGGCACCTTCTTCTCAGGATCCTGTTTCTTCGCCAGCGCCATCTTCTTCTCCGGAGACAGAGGCACCGGAAACGGGGACGACCGATACGCCAACCACCACCACCTCAACGGAATCTTCCGGAGTGGAGGCGTTTCTGACCCTGTTTGTGGCGGAGATTGAGAATCAGGACCCGACCGAGCCGACCGATCCGTCCGAATATATCGACCAGCTCGCCTCTATGGCTCAGGTGGCCATGATGGAAGAGATGAGCGTTCAGGCAAATACCAATGCCATCCTGATGAGCAACATTCAGGTGATGGCGCTGGGAAATATGGTGGGCGACGACATTATGGTGCAGACCACCTCTTTGCAGGTGAGCGATCAGGAAATCAACGGCCGCGTCACGCTGGACGACGGATGTACCACGGTCGAACTTCATTTCACTGATGAAGCGGGAGACGATTACGCCGTGTCGCTGGTGCCTGAAGGGGAGACGTCCGTTGGTCCCGGCCAGGTGGAGTTTGATATTAACCCTGCCGACTACGGTATTCCGCCGGGTGACTACCAGGTGTCGGTAGTCACCAACACCGGTGAAGAAGAAGTGCCGATTGAAGTGGCTGGTGAAGTTTATGACGTGCGTATTCCTCTGGATGGCAGTACCCCGGTGCTCAACGTCGGAGGCGTCGGAGAAGTACCGTTCACCATGATAAGCCAGTTTGGTGTCCCGGACGGCACCGATGATCCGTCTGAATAGGTCTTAATTACAGGAATATACAATGAGTTATGAAATTGCAGCGACGGGGCTGAATGCCGTCGACGAACAGCTGGATGGCATCAGTAACAACATCGCAAACTCCGGTACGGTGGGATATAAATCGGAAACCACGCAGTTCTCTGCAATGTATGCAGGGGCGCAGGCAATGGGTGTCAGCGTGGCGGGCACGGCGCAAAGCATTTCCCGTGGCGGCTCGATGCTTTCTACGGGCAATACGCTGGATCTGGCTATCAACAATGACGGTTTTTTTATTATGTGCGACAGCGCCGGCAATATTACCTATACCCGCGCCGGATCTTTTGTCACCGATAAAGACGGTTACATTGTTAATGCTTCCGGTGACTATCTACAGGGCTATCCTGTTGATGACAGCGGTACGCTGCAAACCGGTGCCGTCACCAATATCCAGATTAAAACCGGCAGCATTCCGGCGCAGGCGTCGGACAGTATGACGTTTACGGCCAACCTCAATGCGAGCGATGAAAGCATCGATCGTACGACAACCCCGTTTGATCCGACGGATGTCAATTCCTACACCGACAGCTACACCACGATAGTGTATGACTCATTGGGCAATGAGCACTCAGTCAGCCAGTACTTTACCAAAACCGGCGATAACACCTGGGAAGTACAGTACACCTTCGATGGTGAGCTTCAGGACAGCGCGCCGGCAATCACCTTAACCTTCGATCCTGATTCCGGGAAACTGGTCTCGCCAACAGGGCCGCAAACCCTCACCTTTGAAACCGGTGAGGCCGCACCGATCTCAATGACCGTCGATTACTCCGACTGTACCCAGTATGGATCTGACTTCTCTGTGACCACCAACTCGGCGAACGGGTATGCCTCCGCGGAGCAAAACGGTATCCAGGTGGATGATGACGGAAAAGTCTACGCCACCTACAGCAACGGCGAACGCATGCTGCAAGGTCAGATAGTGCTGGCAACGTTCCCGGATGAGAACGGTTTGCAGGCAGTAAGCGGCACGTCGTGGGTTCAGACGGGCGAATCAGGGGCACCGGTGATAGGTGTTCCGGGGTCAGGTTCTTGCGGCACGCTCTCTTCCGGCATGCTCGAAAGTTCCAACGTGGACATCACCACGGAGCTGGTCGATTTGATGACTGCCCAGCGTAACTACGAGGCGAACACCAAAGTTATCTCGACCAGTACGCAGCTGGATCAGGCTCTCTTCCAGGCGATGTAAGGCGCAGAAGAATGGATCGATTGATTTATACCGCACTGAGCGGTGCGACGCAGACGTTACTGGAGCAGCAAATCAGCGCCAATAACCTTGCCAACGTGAATGCCAACGGTTTTCGTGCCGATATGGCGATGTCGCGCAACGACGCGGTTCGGGGGAGCGGATTTACCACGCGCTACATGGCGCAGGAAAACCAGAGCGGCGTCAATGACAGCACCGGTGAGGCAGAGAAAACGGAGCGCCCGTTGGATGTTGCGATTCAGGGGACCGGGTATATCGCCGTCCAGGATAGTGCTGGTAACGAAGTCTATACGCGTAACGGCAATATTCAGCAGGACGATCAGGGGCAGTTAACGATCAATGGTTACGCTGTGCTCGGGGATAACGGCCCAATCATTCTGCCACCGAATACGATTGCCTCATTTGGCAGCGACGGCACGCTGTCAGTGACTCCTGACGATGGCGATGTAACGGCCACGATGGACGTTGATCGTCTGAAGCTGGTGGATATCCCGGTCAATAACCTGGCGAAAAACGCCGAAGGTATGCTGGTGACTGCTGACGGTATTCCGGCGCAGCGTGATGAAAACATCAAAGTGAGCGACGGTTTTCTGGAAGGCAGCAATGTGTCAGCGGTCAGTGAAATGATGTCTTCTATTGCGATGAACCGCCAGTTTGAAGCGCAAATCAAAATGATGAAAACAGCCGAAAACCTGAGTGATTCGGGCAATCGGCTGTTACGCGGCTCCTGAGTCGCCGTCTTTAATCAGGAATAAAGCATTATGAATGCAGCGTTATGGATCAGCAAAACCGGCCTGTCGGCGCAGGATGCTGAGATGAGTGCGATTGCGAACAACATCGCCAACGTCAATACCACGGGCTTTAAGCGTGACCGCGTGATGTTCCAGGATCTGTTTTACCAGACTCAGGAAGCGCCGGGCGCGATGCTCGATCAGAACAACATGATGCCGACTGGATTGCAGTTCGGTAGCGGTGTACGCATTGTCGGGACGCAAAAAACCTTCACCGAAGGGAATGTGGAAACCACCGATAACACGATGAACATCGCCATTATGGGGCAGGGTTTTTTGCAGGTACAAAAACCCAATGGTGACATTGCGTATACCCGTGACGGTAACCTGCAGATCAACGCCGATGGCGTTTTAACCGATTCCCAGGGACTCCCGCTGCAACCGGAAATCGATGTTCCGGAAGGCTCGACCAATGTCGCTTTTGCTTCGGATGGCACCGTGTCCGCGGTACTCCCCGGCGAAAGCGAACCGACTGAACTTGGTCAACTGACGCTGGTGAATTTCGCCAACCCGGCAGGGCTTTCTGCTCAGGGCGACAACCTTTATCTGGAAACTGCCGCCAGCGGACAGCCGACGGAAGGTATTCCTGGCGAAGACGGTCTGGGGACGTTACAGGACGGTGCGCTGGAAGGATCCAATGTGGACATTGTCAACGAAATGGTGGCGATGATCACGGTTCAGCGCGCCTATGAGATGAACGCCAAAATGGTTTCTGCGGCCGATGATATGCTGCAATTTATTAGCCAGACCCTGTAACGCTCTCAAGACTAAGGCCACCTTATGTGGCCTCAGGTTGCTGACAAAGAAGGAAAAAGCGTGGTTTTTCCTTCTTTGTGGTGAGCAGCCGAAAATCAATAAATTGATTTTCCTTATTTTTTGTTCGGTGACTAAAAACAAATCTTTATTCGTTGGAGGTTTGTCATCAGTCTCAGGCCACCTTATGTGGCCTTAGCCTCTGCTGCCTGAAAAGCGACGTGCTGTCGGGCATTGCCGGAAATATCGATGCGTTTGAATGAATTTAGTAGGCAGAAAGTGAAAAATTATTTATGGCTGATGATGTTGCTTCCCCTGCTTGGCGGGTGTGAATCGCAAACGATTCTGGTCAAAAAAAATGATGAATTCTTCGCTCCTCCGAAGACGGAACAGCCGCCGCCAGCGGATGGTCGCGCGGGTGGCGTATTTGAAACGGGTTACAACTGGTCGTTAACCGCGGACAGACGAGCCTATCGCGTGGGCGACATTCTGACGGTGATACTGGAGGAATCAACGCAGTCCAGCAAACAGGCGAAAACCAATTTCGGCAAGAGCAACACGGTTGATGTCGCCCCGCCGGTCATTTCGGGTCACACCAAAGAGAATATCTCAGGCTCTATTGATGCTAATCGGAATTTTAACGGTAGTGCGACATCCCAACAGCAGAACAGTTTGCGCGGTGAAATTACCGTGTCCGTGCACTCGGTGCAGCCGAACGGTATCCTGGAAATTCGCGGTGAAAAATGGCTCACCCTCAATCAGGGCGATGAATATATTCGTCTGAGCGGCCTGGTACGCGCCGACGATATTCAAAACGATAACTCTGTTTCATCGCAACGTATTGCCGATGCGCGTATCTCATATGCGGGACGCGGGGCGCTCAGCGACGCTAACGCGGCAGGCTGGCTGACGCGGTTGTTTAACCATCCTCTCTTCCCGATTTGATGCCGGAGAATGACATGCAAAACTCAAATGGGCGCTGGATGAAGGTGTTAAACGGTGCTTTCACCGCGCTTTGCCTGGTGATGTCTGGCGTGACGCAGGCACAATCCCTTGAATCACTGGTCAATGTCCAGGGGGTGAGGGAAAACCAGCTTGTGGGCTACAGCCTGGTTGTTGGACTGGACGGCACGGGGGATAAAAACCAGGTGAAGTTCACTAACCAGACCCTCACCAACATGCTGCGTCAGTTTGGCGTACAGCTGCCGACAAAAATTGACCCGAAAGTGAAAAACGTTGCGGCGGTGGCCGTCAGCGCGAGTCTGCCGCCGATGTACTCCCGTGGGCAGACGATTGATATTACCGTTTCTTCCATTGGCGATGCCAAAAGCCTGCGCGGCGGAACCTTACTGCTAACCCAGCTTCGCGGCGCTGATGGTGAAGTGTATGCGCTGGCGCAGGGGAGTGTGGTGGTTGGCGGTATGAATGCGACGGGCTCCAGTGGTTCCAGCGTGACCGTGAATACCCCGACGGCGGGATTGATCCCCAACGGTGCAACGGTTGAGCGTGAAATCCCCAGCGATTTCCAGCTGGGCGATACCATCACCCTGAATCTGAAGCGACCTTCATTTAAAGATGCCAACAATATTGCTGGCGCAATCAACGCGGCATTTGGCGGCATTGCAACAGCGCAAAGCTCGACCAACGTTATTGTTCGCGCACCGACCAGTCCTGGCGCTCGCGTGGCGTTTATGTCGCAACTGGATGATGTTCAGATTCAGGCTGAGAAAGTTCGCGCCCGCGTGGTGTTCAACTCGCGTACCGGCACGGTGGTGATGGGAGACGGTATCGCGCTGCATACGGCGGCGGTTTCACACGGTAGCCTGACGGTGTCTATTAATGAAAGTGCTAACGTGAGTCAGCCAAATGCCCTTGCTGGTGGACGAACTGCGGTTACATCGCAGAGCAATATTTCGGTGAATCGCCCCCGGTCTGGGATGATCAACCTGCCGGAATCCAGCAGCCTGAAGACGTTGGTTAACGCCCTCAACAGTCTGGGCGCGACGCCGGACGATATTATGTCTATTTTGCAGGCACTGCATGAAGCGGGTGCGCTGGATGCCGATCTGGAGATAATTTGATGACGAAGATGAAGATAAGCCACGGAGGGGGAATTGACGGTAGCGATGCCTTCATGGACCCCAAAATCAAAGACAATGATTTGCAGAAAGCCTCTCAGCAGTTTGAAGCGATTTTTTTACGTAACATGTTGAAAGAAATGCGTAAAACGGATGCGATCTTTGATTCGAAAGACAACCCTCTCAACAGTGATTCTGTGCGCATGATGCAGGGGCTTTATGATGACCAGCTGTGTAATTCGCTTGCGCAGCATGGCATCGGGATTGCGGACATGATAGTCAGGCAACTTTCGCCGCAACGCAAAAGCTAAAGATCATGCGGCAGTTTAAGAACGGTGGGTTTGCCGCCGCTTTTTAACCAGTAAGGTTGTTAATGGCACTCCGGCGAGGATTTCTGATGGATATGATTAATATTGGCTACAGTGGCGCATCCACGGCGCAGGTAGAGCTGGATGTCACGGCGCAAAACACGGCTAACGCGATGACGAATGGCTATACCAGACAGATTGCGGTGACCAGCAGTATTGGGGCCAGTTCGGGGTCGTCAAACAGCGCCGGTAACGGTGTGCAGGTGGATAGTATTCGCCGCGTGTCAAATCAGTATCAGGTTAACCAGGTCTGGTATGCCGCCAGCGACTATGGCTATTACAGCACGCAGCAGCAGTATCTGGCGCAGCTGGAATCCGTGCTCAGTGATGAGAACAGCAGCCTGAGCGGTGGGTTTGATAACTTTTTCGCTGCACTTAATGAAGCAACGACCAGCCCGGACGATTCGGCATTGCGTGAACAGATCATCAGTGAGGCCGACGCGCTGGCACTGCGTATGGATAACACGCTGGATTACATCGACTCACAAAGCAGTGAAATCATCAGCCAGGAGCAGGCAATGATCGAGCAGGTCAATACTTTGACCAGCGGGATTGCCAGCTACAACCAGCAAATTGCTGAAGCTGAAGCCAACGGTGATAACGCATCTGCGCTGTATGATGCGCGTGACCAGATGGTTGAGCAGCTCAGCGGCATTATGGACGTACAGGTCAATATCGACGACGAAGGCAACTATAACGTGACGTTGCAAAACGGTCAGCCTCTGGTCAGCGGTCAGGAAAGTTCCACCATTGAGCTGGAGACGAACGCTGACGGTACCCAAAGCATGTCGCTGACTTTTGCGGGGACAACGTCGTCAATGACCGAGGATACCGGCGGTTCACTAGGGGCGTTATTTGATTACCAGAATCAGGTACTGACACCGATGTCGGACACCATTAGCAGTATGGCTGAACAGTTTGCCGATGCGGTCAACGCTCAGCTTGCGCAGGGTTACGATCTTAATGGCAATCCTGGGGCTCCGCTGTTTATTTATGACGAGGATGCTGAAGAGGGTCCGCTGGAGGTCAATCCGGATATCACGGCGGATGAGCTGGCATTTTCCAGTTCGCCAGGTGAGACCGGCAACAGTGACAATCTGCAGGCGCTGATTGATATTTCTACCGAGCCGCTGGAGATCGACAACCTCGGTAGCGTCACCGTGGGGGAAGCGTGCTCGTCGATCATCAGCAACATCGGTATCTACAGCCAACAGAATCAGACGGAGGCCGAAGCGGCAGCGAACGTTTACTCGGAAGCTCAAAACCAGCAGAGCAGCGTCAGTGGGGTCAGCATGGATGAAGAAGCGGTGAACCTCATTACCTATGAGCAGATCTATGAGGCCAACCTGAAAGTTATCTCAACGGGTGCGGAGATTTTCGATTCTGTGCTGGATATGTTCGGCTAATCTGGAGAGTTAGCGTTATGCGAGTGAGTACCCAACAATCTTATGTTTCTATGACGGAGAGTTTTAATCATCTTTCCAGTGAGCTTGCACATGTTGTGACCCAGATGGCTACCGGGAAAAGGATCTTGCTTCCGTCGGATGATCCTATTGCTGCGGCCCGTATTACCCAGCTTAATCGCCAGCAATCGGCGATTGATCAATACCAGAATAACATTGATGCCGCGTCGACCGGGATGAGCCAGCAGGAGTCTATCCTGGATGGTGTGAATAACGATTTACTGGCGGTACGCGACGATCTTCTTGAAGCCGCGAATGGCACGAATTCCATCGAGTCGTTAGCCACACTGGGGCAGGATATTCAGTCCCTGACGGAAGCGATGGTGTCCGCGCTCAATTATCAGGATGAAGACGGTCATTATATTTTTGGTGGCACCATTAACGATCGGCCGCCGATTGTGGCCGTGGATGACGACGGCGATGGTGTGGCTGATAGCTACACCTATCAAGGGAATAGTGAACATCGACAGACAACCGTTTCCAGTGGCGTTGAGGTGGATACCAATGTTGCGGTGAGCGATGTCTTTGGCAGTAGTCTTGATGTCCTGAACACGCTCACTTCGTTGTCGAAAGAACTTCAGGATCCGTCGCTTGATCCTGGCGATCCCCAGGTACAAAGCGATATTTCGAATGCTATTGATGTGGTGGATGACGCCTCTGATTCGTTAAACGCGGCCATCGCTTCGCTTGGCGAAACGCAGAATACGATGTCGATGCTAAGTGGCGCCCAGACGGATATTGCTACCTCAAACGAGCAATTGATTGGTCAACTGAGCGATCTGGACTATGGGCCGGCATCCATCCAGTTCACCGGTCTGGAAGTTGCGATGGAAGCCACGTTGAAAACGTATTCCAAAGTGAGTGAGCTGAACCTTTTTAGTGTGATTTAACCGTGAACAATCAATCAGGAATAGTATGCAGGTTGGTTTAAATACAACACCTCTCTCCGGTAACGGAGTTTCTGGCCCATCGGTACAGCCACATTCTGTTAACCAGAATGCCCTTGTCCGGCAAACGTTGCCTGTAACGGTGAGTGATTATCCGGCCTCTCCGCTCATTACAACCCGGCCCCAGCGGTACAGCGTACAGCTTAACGATCAGCTAACGACGCTTCAGCAGGCTGACTATTATCTCGGTCATCTGGAGCTACAGCTACTGGATTACCGCCATGCTGCGCGACGCGGAGGACTGGCGCAGCAGCAGAAAGGAGAGGAGGTGGCGCAGTGGCTGGATAAACGTTCATCACTGTCCGGCGGGGCTATCGATCGCCAGTTAACCCCCGTTTTGCAGGGCGAGGCGCGGGTGATATTCCAGTCACCTGAGCTGGAGAGCATTGTGCAAAACAACGCGAAGGGGTCAAGGATGTTCAGCGTTTCTGACGGACGGCAAGTGCAGCTTTCAGCCGTACTTGTCGGAGAGGAGGTGGAGCCTGGGCAATATAAGATGCTGATGAGCAACGCTCTGCGTCGCGTGGGCGTGCAGATCCACGACAGACAGGATGGTCTCTCCTTCTCCACGACGGAAAAGCAGTGGGGGCAGCTTGAACGGACGTTCAGTGTCCGGGAAGATAAGGGGGAAGCCTCAACGTTTACGTCGCTGAAGATTTATGCCGAATCTGCCCGTTCGGACGAATTATTGCAGAATATGCGGCGGGGAAATTCCCGCTCGCAGGATGGATTACAACCGCTGCTGGATGTCATTGGCGAGCGGCGCGCACAAATGGCGGCACAGCAAGAAAAAGCGAGGCAATTAATTGATGGGATGGCTCGTTTTCCACTGACGGAAAGTGCGGTAAAAGCGTCTGAAACGCTCGGTGGGGTGCTGGATCACGCCAATCACAATTATCAGATATTGGCACAGGCGGTGAACGGACAGGTTCGTTTAGCGAATCAAACGGTCCGTAACTTACTGAATTAGTCCGGCGATATAAAGAGTAAAAAGTCTATAATTTAAAAAGTTATTCGCATTTAGATATTTCAGTTAACATGTTTTCTACTTCCTGAAACAGGAATGTGTTTATTTCATTAACTTTGTTTTGCCAGTCTTTTAAGTTTAAAACCAGCTGCCAGTTATTGTCGCATTGATTTCTCAGTACAATATCAAGTCCGATTTTATCCTGGGATACTTTGTAGTACAGGGTCATTGTAATATTATTTTTGACTAGCAATGTATTGACTTTCAGTATGCCGGGGTGCAGTTTTCGGGGAACTAATGCGACATGTTCGGGGGAATAATTTTTGTCATACAGATGGTAAATTGTGACGTGGCTCGCATATTCTGCTGCTTCTTTGATCAGTACGGGTGTATCTGTGGTTGCGGGTGGCGGTGTTTTTTTAGGGTGATCAATAAAAAAAAACAAGAATAATAAGATAATAATAACTGGCAGGATGGTCATTATCACTCGATGGCCGTTTATTTTACCCGGAAAATTTAATGCTGAACTGAACAGCGTTGATTCATCTATGGCTACAGTGCATTGCTCTGATTTTCCTTTGTTTTCATCTGATGTGCCATTTTTGATATCAACGATATTTTCTGCTATTTCACGGTGCGGATCGAGACGTGTCAGATAGCGCTTATTAAACAGATAGCCTTTTTTGGGGATGGTTTTTATGATTTCTTGCTGTTTTCCATCATCGTCAACCGCGACACGCAACGCATGGATTGCGGTTGGAAGGCTGTTTCCTCCAACGAGGCGGTTTTTCCAGACTTCCGACATTAAATATGAACGTGATAAAGCGATATCAGCATTTTTCGCTAATATTTCTAAAAGGATAAAGTGATATTCGCCCAGACGACGTATTTCGCCTGATTCACAATGAATCAATGCGCTAAGCGAAGAATCCATCCGCCAGTTGTTAACTATAATACTCATGCTTCGGGTTGCCTGTGTATAAACGATTCAGGGGAGAAAGACGAGTCTTACATGCTGCCTGGATGAGTGCTTGACAGCGTTATCGTTATTGTGCGTTTTTTACGCGATCCAAAAAAGGACTGAGAATATATCGGAAGTAGAGTACGGTAACAATATAAAAATAATGGTTATTTGAAACTAAATGTAAAATAAGGCATGGGTGTGATTCTTTATAATTTATGCGTGTGAGTGCGATCTTTCATCATTTTAATGAACGTTTACATCATGTCTGGCTTATTACGCACAGGTATGGTTAATAATGTTTTAATCAAAAATTATTGCATTTTTTCTGCTGATTTGAATCGCAAGATCCAGGGTGAGAATAGCACGTAATGTTCATTGACAGCGATGTATCGATGTACAGCTATTTAAGCGAATTTTAAGGAGAGGAGAGTTTTTTTGAGGTGGCTTTAAGTTTTCGAATCAGGTGGTCGTTTTATCAGGTTATCGAAACGAAAACGATTCTCCCCCTCAACTCAAGGAGCAGTACTACCATGTTATCCATTAATACTAATACCGCCTCAATGGCAGCGGTTAATGCCATCAACAAAAGCAGCGCTTCTCTGTCCACCTCCATGGAACGTCTGGCGACAGGTTACCGTATTAACTCTTCTGCGGATGATGCTGCAGGCAAGCAGATTGCGAACCGCCTGACGGCGCAGTCCAGCGGCATGGGCGTTGCGTTGAGTAACATTCAGGACGCAACGGCAATGCTGCAAACTGCGGACAGCATGTTTGACGAAATGACCGACATTCTGGGCCGTATGAAGGACCTGTCCACGCAGGCCGCCAACGGTACCTACAACGACGACGACCTGCAGGCAATGCAGGACGAATTCGACGAACTGGGTCAGCAGATGTCCGATATGCTACAGAACACCACTTACGGTGGTACCAACCTGTTCTCGGCGGGCGCTTCTGGTTCTACTGGGTTGTTCCAGCAGCCGGTTACCTTCCAGGTTGGCTCTGAATCTTCTGATACCATGACCGTTGATATTTCTGCTCAACTGGGCGATCTGGTTACTTCGCTGGATGCCGTTAGTGCGTCTTTCTCGGCGGATCAGTCCGGTTCAACAGCCAGCGGCTCTGAGCTGACTGCAGCTGGTTCCGCTAACGCGATGATCGACACGATTCAGACCGCAATGGACGATGTGTCGGCGATCCAGTCCAAACTGGGTGCGTCGATTAACCGCCTGAACGATACCGCAAATAACCTGACCAGCATGAAGGACAACACGGACGTGGCGATTGGTAACATTATGGATACTGACTACGCGACGGAAGCCTCCAATATGACTCAACAGCAGGTACTGATGCAAACCAGTATCACCATGCTGAAGCAGTCCAACAGCATGTCCAGCATGATTTCCAGCCTGTTGCAGTAATTCTGTTTAGTGGTGAAGTCGTGCCAGGCACAATACCGCCAGTCGGCGGTATTGTGCTTTCCGCAGCAGAACGTTGATCCGGAAATTCTTCCTGCTCAGCGGAAATTCAATTTCCGCATTATGTATTAACGCATTGATTTTAAATAATAAAAATTATTGGCATAGGTTTTGCTTGGTTACGGTAACGTTGCACGGAGTTATTTATGATTAATCCAAGATCCATGGCGAAAGCCATTGCTTATTCTGATATCGCCACCCAGGCAGCTAACCTGCAACAGGAGCAGGCGGAGCTGGATGCAGAGAGTAGCGGGCTGGACTCGTTGAGCACGGCATTAACCGATTTTCAGACCGCCATTGATGCACTGAACAGCGACACCGACGGCCCATTAACGTTTTCGGCAACGTCGAATAATGATTCTGCGACTGTTTCTGCAAACTCGCAGGCGCAGGCAGGAACCTATTCCTTTTACGTCCAGCAACTGGCGCAGGCGCAACAGTCAGTTTTTAGTCTGGACGATGATGTTTATCCGGCGAGCGGCACGTTTGAGCTGACCATGGGCGACAGCACCATGGATATCGACCTTGCCACGGCAGACCAGAATGGCGATGGCGATGGTTATATCGATGCCAGCGAGCTGGTCAGTGCCATTAATGATTCCGACGAAAACCCGGGAGTCTCGGCGGCGCTGGTGAACACGGATGGTTCGACGACCATCATGCTGACCTCGGACAGCACCGGAGCAAGTAGCGCCTTCACGGCCACTGTGGATGGAACGACGGTCGCCACTCCTGAGACGGCAATGACCACGGCGCAGGATGCGGTTATCTGTCTGGGGGGGCAAGGTGGGCCGACAATCACCAACAGCTCTAATACCTTTGATGATGTGATCCCCGGTGTAACCATGACCTTCACTGAGGTCAGCGATCCTGATGATCCGAATGATGTCGTCACTTTTACCGTTGCGGAAGACTCCAGCGCCACGGAGGCCAAAGTACAAACTTTTGTCGATGCCTATAACACGCTGGTCGATACCCTCGATTCATTGACCAATAACGGTGGTGACGGCTCTGATTCGGGCATCTTTGCCGGCGATGCCGGGCTTAATTCGTTGGCGAATCAACTCGACGATATTGCCCATGCTTCCTACGACGGCGTGTCGATTGTGGATTATGGCATCACCCTGGATTCCGACGGTCATCTGCAAATTGATTCAGATAAGTTCAACGAAGCAATGGAAGCGAATCCAGATGGTCTCACCAGCATCTTTGTGGGTGAGGACAGCATGGTTGCGCAGATGGATGCCCTGATGGAAAGCTATCTCGATTCCAGTACCGGCATCATCGCCATGCGCCAGGAAAATATCGACGACCAGCAGAGCCGAATCCAGGACGAAAGCGATCAACTTACCGAAACCTATAACACCAATTATGAGCGCTATCTGGAAGAGTACACCAACACGCTGATTGAAACGTACACCATGAAAGTCAGCATGGCCGCGTTTATGTAAACGGCCAGTTCAGCCACAGAAACGAAGGTAAAAAATGTACGACACTCAGGATGGTTATTCGCAATACAAAGAGATCGATCTTGCCGCCCGGACGGCGGCGGCATCGCCTCTTGAGCTGGTGCTGGTGCTGTTTTCCGGTTTGATGGATGAACTGGAACGCGCCAAAAGCCACATCGAGAACAAACGCTTCGAGAAGAAAGCGCAGAGCATCAATAAATGCATCGATATTCTCAACGCGTTAACGAGTTCGCTGGAGTTTGAAACGGGTGGTGAGCTGGCAGTGAATCTGTCACGGCTTTATGACCACTGTGTTTACCGTCTCTATGAAGCCAGCGGTGAATTATCAACAGAGAAGATTGATGAAGTGATCGTTATTTTGACGAATTTGCGTGAAGGCTGGGAAGGCCTGTCAAGCAAGCTTGGATAAGGCAATGAACAGAGAAAGCAGTCAGCAACAGCTCTTTGCCCTGATCGATGCAATGAATGACTCTCTGGATAAACAGCGCTGGCGGCGCTTACCCGCGTTGCACCAGCAGTTAATGCGTCTGTTTCATGAGTATGAAGCGGCGGAAACCTCCGTAGATGAATTGCACAGGGTAAAAAAGAAACTCCACGCGGCGTTTGCCGCGCTGATTGAACGGCGAACGCAGCGCGCGGAACTGCTTAAAGCGCGCATGGATAAACATCAGCAACATCAGGAAGGGGTGCTGGCATATTCAATGGTTAATTTAATTTCGGAGAAGGCATGAATCCTGTATTGCTGGTCATGACCAGTGCGTTGGCAGATGCCACACCGGAAAACGCCGCAATTTCTGCACCAGCAACGGCAGAGAGCGCCAGCCCGTTTTCTTTATTGCAGACTGAGCTTAACGAGATGGCTGGTGCCAACATTCGTCAGCGGCAAGCGTCTACCGCCGAGCGGCAGCACGAGAATACCGATCCTGCGACGATGCAAGCGCTGATGGCGATGTTGCTCGCACAACCTGCCCCGCTGGCGCAACCTGGCTTGCAGAAACTGCCCGATGGCGAAAGGGTAAAAATGCTCGCGGTCGCACAACCTGGTGCCCCGCTCTTGCATCAGCTGGCAAGCGTAATGAAGCAGGAAGATGCCCCCGGGGTGACGTCCTCGTTATCCCCAAACTTACAGAAGTTGCTGACTACGTTAATGCAGAACCTGAGTCAGGATATACCGCAAGCCACGCCTGAGCAGCAGGCCAAACTCGCCATTTTCAATGCCCAGGATTTACGCGCTGTTACGCCGGACCGGGTGCCTCTCACTCCCTCACAGCAGGCGTCAGTGCCGGTAGAATCAGCAGAGCATGGGACAGCGCCCCGCCTGTTATCAGTGAAAAAAGATGTCGGCACCGTTCTGAATCAACCCGTGGTAACACCGTCTCTGTTTATGGTGACATCTAAAGACAACCCATCAACAACAGCCATTGGCGATCGCAGTGATGCTATCACTCATGCTGCGATCCCTGCTGAGATGTCTACCGACGATTTTGGGGAAAAACTGACCTCTCTTCTGAAAGATCGTATTCAGTTTCAGCTAAGCCAACAGCAGCAAATTTCAACCATCCGCCTCGACCCTCCTTCGCTTGGCAGGCTGGATATTGCTGTGCAGCTGGATGGCGGAAAACTGATGGTGCATATCGATGCCAGCCAAAGTGATGTCTGCCGCTCGCTTCAGCAGTTTAGCGAAAATTTACGCCAGCACCTGACGGCGCAGAATTTTATGGAGGTCAATGTCCAGGTGTCCTCGGAAGGGCAATCTCAGCAGCAAAGACAGCAGTCAGGTCAACAACAGGACGAGGTCAGATCAGCCTTAGCGCTGAATGATGAACCTCAATATCAACAGAAAGAATCCGTTCTGATCAAAGTGTAAAAGTAAGATGAAGAAAATTGTTGTAGCAAGCATGGTAAGCGCCGTTTTGGCTTTGAGTGTTGGGGCCGGGTGGGTAGGGGCTCATTTTATGATTAAGAGTAATTCAACGGCGGGAGTTAAATATGACAAAGTGGTTGACGACAATCATCAGGATGAAAGCAGCAGTATTTTTGTTTCGTTACAGGAAACGGTTGTCACATTTCATGACAGTGAAGGTGATGACCATTACATGTTGATTGGATTAGTCATGGTGGCGGATTCAGATAAAAGTGCTGAGAAAATTAAAAAAGAAGAACCGTTGTATCAAAGTATTACGGTTAACCAACTTTCCGATATGAAATATGAAGACGTTCGTGTGCTGAAAATATCCGATATCCGAAAGAGAGTATCTGACACGCTGAAAAATGAATTGTCGCTGCGGGGAATGGCAATGCCTTATAAGGATATTTTGGTGAAAAAAGTCGTGTTCCAATAGATGCCGGTCTGGAAATAAAATGATACAGGAAGCTTACGAGTCAGAAGACTTTCATGTGGCATCGGTTTTAACGCCGCAGGAAGAAAGCCATTATTTACAGGCTTACCTGCCATTGGTGCGCAAAGTGGTACGCCAGCTTGCGCCTCAGTGTATATGCGTACTGGACAGGGACGATATGGAGCAAACGGCGTTAGTCGGGTTGCTGAATGCCATTCGCCGTTATGGGATGCCCGATGAAGGTTTTGCGGGTTATGCCGTACACCGTATTCGTGGCGCAATACTGGATGAATTACGCCGCCTCGACTGGCGGCCACGTCAATTACGCCAGAAATACCATCAGATTAAAGATCTGATCCGTCATTTGCGGAAAACGTTCGGGCGTGAACCGGTGTGGGAAGAGCTTTCCCAACAGGGCTTATCCTCAGCGGATTATCTGGAGTTCCAGCAACTGGACGGAGCGGAAACACTGGCAAGCCTGGATGAACTTCTGAGTGGTGATAGCGCCATTGTACCGCTGGAAGGAAGGGGGCCAGAAGAGCACATTGTGACCCAGGATATGCTGCGTTATGCACTTGAGCAACTCAGCAGAAAAGAGCAATGGGTACTTTCAATGTACTACCAGCACGATATGAATTTAAAAGAGATCGCATTGGTGTTAGGGCTGACTGAAGCCAGAATTTGTCAAATGAATAAAAAAATCACGCAGAAAATTCGTGATTGTTTATGTCCGGATTAACAATTCCGAATTGAATGCGGAGGATGTGATGCAAAAAATTCTAGGTTTATTGGTGATTTTAGGCTGTGTATTTGGCGGTTATTTCGAAGCGGGTGGAGAGTTGATTGCAATCTGGCAGCCAGCAGAAATTATTATTATTCTTGGTGCTGGTCTTGGGGCGATGATTATTGGTAATCCGGTGCATGTTCTTAAAGGGATTATCCATCAGATCAAAGGCGTTATCAGTAAAAAAACAATGGGGCCGGATTTTCAGCGCCAGTTGCTGATGTGCCTGTATGAGCTGCTGGAAATGGTACAGGACGGCGGGCTTCGTATGTTGGATCAACATATCGAACAGCCGGAAGAGAGTGCCGTTTTCCAGAAATACCCGCTAGTGTTGATGCAGAAACGTCTGGTGACCTTTATTGCGGATAACTTTCGTCTGATGGCGATGGGGAAAATTGATGCTCATGAACTGGAAGGTATTCTGGATCAAGAGCTGGATACTGCGGAAGAGTCGCTACTCACCCCTTCACGCTCGCTTCAGCGTACCGCTGAAGCGATGCCAGGATTCGGCATTTGTGCTGCGGTACTGGGGATCATTGTTACGATGCAGTCTATCGATGGTTCCATTGCGCTGATTGGTCTGAAAGTGGCGGCGGCGCTGGTGGGGACGTTTCTGGGCGTGTTTATCTGCTACTGCCTGATGGATCCATTGGCTAATGCGATGGAGCAGCAGGCGCGCGCAGAGCATTCGTTGCTGGAATGTGTGCGTACTGTGCTGGTGGCTCAGGCAGGTGGGAAACCCACGCTGCTGGCTGTGGATGCTGGCCGTAAACTCCTGCATCTGGCCTCCAAACCGTCCTTTGCCAACCTGGATGCGTGGGTGAATGCCATGCTGGAGCAAGAATAAGTATGCGAAAGATGGCTGATCGTCGTAATCGTAGTGCCAAGACCACGATTATCCGGCGACAAATTAAAAAAAATCATGCAGGGCACCATGGTGGTGCGTGGAAAGTGGCCTTTGCCGATTTTACGCTGGCGATGATGGCGCTTTTCATGACGTTGTGGATTGTGAACAGTGTCAGTAAATCCGATCGCGAAGAGATTGTTGCGGCGTTGCATGGGCAATCTATTTTCAATGGGGGTGGGATGGCCCCTCTAAATTCACTCAGCAGTGTACCCAGGAGGGGGAGTAAAGAGCAGAGTAAAGATACTTTGCACAACATGCAGGACAAAACCTCTCGCCCGCAGAAAATGGCACAAGTTACTGAAGAGAACGCCAAAAAAGCGTCGGACGTGAATCAAAAGATGGTCATTATGAAGCAAAAGTCAGTTCGTGAGCTGGGTGAGTTAGCCACTGATATCAATGTCATCGCCCGCAATGCACATATGGAAACCAATCTGGAAATGGAAATTGTTCCACAAGGGCTGCGTGTCTTAGTTAAAGACGATCAGAACCGCAGCATGTTCGAACGGGGAAGCGCGAAAATAATGCCGTTTTTTAAATCACTGCTTGTCGAACTGACACCGGTTTTTGATTCCCTGGACAATAAGTTAATCATTACCGGGCATACCGATGCTATCAGCTATAAAAGCAATATCTATAACAACTGGAACCTGTCAGGTGACAGAGCATTATCGGCCCGCCGTGTAATGGAAGACGCAGGTATGCCGTCGGATAAAGTGATGCAAGTGAGTGCGATGGCGGACCAGATGCTTCTGGATAACAAAAATCCGGAAAGTGCTGGTAACCGGCGTATTGAAATTATGGTTCTTACCCAGAGCGCATCTGATACCCTTCATCAGTATTTCGGCCAGCATGGTGAAAAGATTGTTCAGCCGCTGATCGAAAAGCTTGATATGCATGCCTCAGCGATATCGCAACCAAAGCGCTGAGACTGAAGTGCCTCGGGGATCCAGGAGACCAGGATTTATAAAGCGAACGCACCATTGGTGACACTCCCCTGGCGGATGATAAAAGTCAGTACTGACATCTGTATGTGGATCACTGATGCGCCCCGGTTCAGTCAGTGGTGCATTTTCCGTTCCGGCTTAACTCCCTCACAGAAGTTATCAGGCGAAGCCTCAGATTGCTGACAAAGAAGGAAAAAGCGTGGTTTTTCCTTCTTTAATAATCATAAAGCCGACGAAAGTGCCAGATAATCAGGTAAATTCACCTGCCAGACGGGAAAAATGGTGACGATATGCCTCGAACCGATGCTCTGTCAGCATGGCCGGTAATTGGCCATGGCAATAATCAGATTTCCTGACAGAGATGCAAACTGGCAATGGCAGTTCGCGGTAGCAGTAATTATTATCACTCTTATTTCTGGCCCGGCTTCCTTTTGATTTGAATGGTGTGGTCGTGCCCGCAGCAATCCTGTGTTGCACAGGCTTCCACTTCAACACACTCCGCACACAAGCCATGGGCTTCAAGCACATTATGGCGCAGCGCAAATCCCATTCGCGCGGCCAGTTTATGCATGATGTCTTCTAAGCCGTCGGCAACTTCTTCTTTTACCCCCCCACAACGGTCGCAAATAAACATCGCCGAGCTGTGCGAAGGGTGATCAATCAGATGACACAACACATAGCTGTTGGTGGACTCAACCTTGTGGACAAAACCCTGTTCGAGTAAAAATTCCAGTGCCCGATAAACGGTGGGTGGCTTCGCCTGTGGCTCACTGACTTTCAGCAGATCGAGCAAATCGTAGGCGCTGATCGCCCCTTGCTGAAGCGTCATCAGGCGCAGCACTTCCAGGCGCTGCGGAGTCAGGCGCACGCCGCGCTGAGCGCAAAGCCTTTCGGCATGCGTGAGCATATCCTGGGGAGTGGTCTTGTCCATCGGCGTCCTCGAATCAGCTAAAAAGTAAACCGCTACTTTATCATGTTATGGCACAAACGCCGATAACCTGCCGGGTGTGTGCTATACATGACGCAAGACAACAGGGAAAAAATCCCGGGGGAAAGATGAAACGACCCGACTGCATTCGACACTGGCGTGACCTGGAAGAGCCAGATAACTCAACCTATCCCGACAGCCCTGAGCTCTTTTCCATCGGTGCGCCCCTGGCGCGTAAGCTTGGGCTGCGTCACTTAGGCATTCACCACGAACGCCTGCCGCCGGGCAGACGCACGTCTTACCCGCATGCCGAAAGTGATGAAGAAGAGTTTATCTACGTGCTGGAAGGCCACCCGCAGGCATGGATAAACGGCTATCTCTGGCAACTGGAACCCGGCGACAGCGTCGGATTTCCGGCCGGAACGGGCGTTTGCCACACGTTTATCAATAATACTGAGGAAGAGGTGTGTCTGCTGGTCGTTGGCGAAGCCAATAAAAAGCACAATCGCATCTACTATCCGCTGAATCAGGAGTATGCCGCGACCCGCCAGGACCGTTGGGTTGACCATCCACCGCAGTTTTTTGGCCCACATGACGGTAAACCCTCGCGAAAATAACAATCTCATCTATAAATATTGAGGGGCGTCACATATTCCTACGATAACACGACGCCCCTTAACGCAAATCGGCCTAACAGGCTGCTTTTTACATCGTTATTCACAGCAATAGTTCGCCCCTTTTCAGCCGATAACTGAACAGGGATAAACGTTCACCTGCAAATAACGAGTCTATCGTGAAAAAAAATATCAAATATTCTGTGGTGTCTGCGGCAGTTTCGCTTTTTATGGCAAATCAGGCGGGAGCGGCAAATACGTGGTCAGAAGCGAGAAGTGATGCGATGGGGGGAACCGGGGTTGCGTCAGCCAGCTATGGCAGCGCAGTGTTGATTAACCCGGCGCTATTGGCAAAATCCAAACCTGACGATGATGTCTCTGTCGTTATTCCGTCGGTTGGCGGACAGATTACCGACAAAGACAACCTTCGCGATCAAATTGACGATATCAGCAACGATATCGACCACTACAGGAGCGTGCTGGATAACATCACGCCGACGGATATTCTGATCAATCCCGGCGATACGTTAAATCAATTCCAAAGCGCCGCAGGCGATTTAGCCGGGCAACTGGAAGATTTACGAGGCAAAACCGCGCGTGCGAATGCTGGCGCTGGTATTGCTGTCAGCGTGCCGACCTCTGCTGTATCACTGGCGTTTGTCACCAGGGCCTATGCGCATGCCCGTGCCAGCTCCAATATCGATCAGAGTGATATCGACTATCTGCGTAATATTCAGAATTCTGATCCTTTTGCTGCATCACAGGCGGCTAACGCACTGATTAACGGCAGCGATGCGCTGACCAATAATCTCAATTCAACTGCATCAGGCAAGGCGGCTATTGTTTCCGATTACGGCATCGCAATCGCCCGTAAATTTGATATCGGCGGTGTGCCGGTTTCCTTTGGGGTGACGCCGAAACTGCAGCAAACCTGGCTCTATAACTACACGACGTCCATTGATGATTATCACAGTGATGACTGGAAGAAGAGTAAGTATCGTAATGACGATACCGGCTTTAACGTGGACGCAGGGATTGCAGCAGACTTTGGCGAAAACTGGACCGTGGGTTTAAGCGGACAAAACCTGATGTCGCGTGATATCGACACCAAAGATGTTCGTATCACCAACAATTCAACCGGCGTGACCACCAACTACAAAGACACCTACCAAATTCGCCCACTGGTGACAGCAGGCGTGGCGTGGCACACCGACCTGGTGACGCTGAGCGCGGACGGCGACCTGACGGAAACCAAAGGATTTAAGAGCGAAGATAATTCCCAGTACGTTGGCGTTGGGGCGGAAGTGACGCCGCTGAGCTGGCTGGCGGTGCGTGCGGGTTATCGCGCGGATGTGAAAGGCAATGACAGCAACGTCTTCACGGCGGGTGTTGGTTTCGCGCCGCTGAACACTGTTCACGTCGATCTGATGGGGCTGTACGGCGAAGATCAAACCTGGGGTGCGGGCGTGCAACTGGGTCTGACCTTCTGATTTTGTCGAGTGGCGCTACGCTCGCGTGCCCTTTGTAGGCCCGTGCCAGCGTAGCGCCGCCGGGCAATTCCTCTGCGCTTCCTTTGTGCTATAGTAGCGCCCCCCATTTAACCGGACGCTCAAACTTTCACCATGCTGCCAGAAACACAATCCCCCGCTTTTCCTGCACACCGCTTCTCCATCGCACCGATGCTCGACTGGACGGACAGGCATTGTCGTTACTTCCTGCGCCTGCTTTCGCGCCACACGCTGCTGTACACCGAAATGGTGACCACCGGGGCGATTATTCATGGCAAAGGCGACTATCTGGCGTACAGCGAGGAAGAGCATCCGTTGGCGTTACAGCTTGGTGGGAGCGATCCGGCGGCGTTAGCTCATTGTGCGAAGCTGGCTGAAGAGCGCGGGTATGATGAAATCAACCTGAACGTTGGCTGCCCGTCCGATCGGGTGCAGAACGGCATGTTCGGTGCCTGCCTGATGGGTAATGCACAACTGGTGGCTGACTGCGTAAAAGCGATGCGCGACGTGGTCTCCATTCCGGTCACCGTCAAAACGCGTATTGGCATTGACGATCAGGACAGCTACGAATTCCTCTGCGATTTCATCAATACCGTTTCCGGCAACGGCGAATGTGAGATGTTTATCATCCACGCGCGTAAAGCCTGGCTTTCTGGCCTGAGCCCGAAAGAAAACCGCGAAATTCCGCCACTCGACTACCCACGTGTTTATCAGCTCAAGCGTGATTTCCCGCATCTGACGATGTCCATCAACGGCGGCATTAAGTCTTTGGCGGAAGCCAAAGAGCACCTGCAGCACATGGATGGCGTGATGGTCGGGCGCGAGGCGTATCAAAACCCAGGCATTCTGGCGACCGTTGACCGTGAAATCTTTGGCGTTGAAGGCGCGGATGCTGATCCTGTCGCCGTCGTCCGTGCGATGTATCCGTACATTGAGCGCGAGCTGAGTAATGGCACTTATCTGGGCCACGTCACGCGCCATATGCTGGGTCTGTTCCAGGGCATTCCGGGCGCGCGCCAATGGCGTCGTTACCTCAGCGAAAACGCCCACAAAGCGGGAGCCGATATCGACGTGCTGGAGCAAGCGCTGCAACTGGTGGCGAATAAGCGTTAAAAACTCGCTAACAGTTAGTCAAATTGACCACACCTCGCAGCCGCTTGCGGGGCGTTTTTGTAGTAATTCAATGCGTTAAGTTTGGCATGGTTTTTGTAAGGGTTATCCCAGTTGCGTTATCTTGAGGGACATAGCCATGTTTGAACTGTTATTTATCATTGGATTTTTCGTCATGCTGCTGGTGACTGGCGTGTCTGTGCTGGGCATTCTGGCGGCGATTGTGGTGGCTACTGTGCTGATGTTCTTTGGTGGCCTGATAGCGCTGATGATCAAATTGCTACCGTGGCTGCTGCTGGCGGTCGCCGTGGTGTGGATTATCAGAGCGGTGAAAGCACCAAAAGTGCCGCAGTATCGCCGCGACGATCGGTGGCGTTATTAAGGGTTTGCGGAGTTCGTCACAACCTGGAAAGGCCAGCATAGGCAGCGCGTCATAACTCTGTCATGCTTACCAGACTAACGAATTCATCGCGCTGTACCCTACATACAGCGAACGATAAAAAAACAGGGCTTCCTTCGGGAAGCCCTGATAATTTGTACCGACCCGCACTCTTAAGGGATCAGCAAGCTAGACCCTTCTGTCGCCCGGCTCTCCAGAATCTGATGCGCTCGCTGTGCATCCTTCAACGGATATTTCTGCGCGTCAGCCACATCCACTTTGATAACGCCGCTGGCTATCAGCGAAAACAGCTCATTGCTCGCCTCGGCCAGTTCTTCGCGGTTAGTGATGTAACCCTGAAGAGAAGGGCGGGTCACGTACAGTGACCCTTTCTGGTTCAGGATCCCCAGATTCACGCCTGTTACCGCACCGGAAGAATTGCCAAAACTGACCATCAGGCCGCGGCGCTGCAAGCAGTCGAGCGACGCTTCCCAGGTATCTTTGCCGACCGAGTCGTACACCACCCGCAGTTTTTTGCCGTTGGTGATTTCTTTCACTCGCTCAACCAGATTTTCTTCACGATAATTAATGACCTGCCAGGCTCCGGCCTGTAACGCGCGCTGTGCCTTCTGCGCCGAGCCAACAGTACCAATCAGCTGTGCCCCCAAAGCTTTCGCCCACTGGCAGGCGATAAGCCCCACGCCACCGGCAGCCGCATGAAACAGGAACGGCTCACTCGGTTTGATTTCATGCGTTTTGCGCAGCAGATAGAACACCGTCAGTCCTTTCAGGAAAGAAGCCGCCGCTTGTTCATAAGAGATGGCTGAAGGGAGAATGGCGGCTTTATCGGCAGGCACATTGTGCACGGTACTGTAAGCCCCAAGAGCCGATTGTGCGTAGACCACGCGGTCACCCGCTTTGATGTGTTTTACGCCGCTGCCGACTTTACTGACCACCCCTGCCGCTTCGGTACCAAGACCGCTCGGCAGCGCGGGCGGTGGGTAAAGGCCGCTGCGAATGTAAGTATCTATATAGTTGATTCCGATGGCTTTGTTTTCCACCTGAATCTCGTTCTCTTTGGGGTCGGTTGGGGTAAATTCTGCGGGCTTAAGTACCTCAGGCCCACCGTGCTGATGAAACTCAATTCGCGTTGCCATGCTATCCTCCAGATATCGTTTAGGAGCATCAGATATGATAATCTTACGGCCCACTCTTTAACCCGGTAACTCCATTCACTATGGCAGGAAATAAACCCTTCAACAAACAACAGACTGAACCCCGCGAGCGCGATCATCAGGTCGCAGGGTTGAAAGTACCGCCGCACTCGATTGAAGCGGAACAGTCGGTGTTGGGCGGTTTAATGCTGGATAACCAGCGCTGGGACGACGTTGCCGAACGCGTCGTAGCGGAAGATTTTTACACCCGTCCGCATCGCCATATTTTCACCGAAATGGCGAAGTTGCAGGAAACCGGCAGCCCGATTGACCTGATTACGCTCGCGGAATCGCTGGAGCGGGAAGGGCAACTGGACAGCGTCGGCGGGTTTGCCTATCTGGCAGAACTGTCTAAAAACACGCCAAGTGCGGCGAACATCAGCGCTTATGCAGACATCGTACGTGAACGTGCCGTTGTTCGTGAGATGATCTCTGTGGCGAATGAAATCGCCGAAGCCGGTTTTGACCCACAAGGGCGCACCAGTGAAGACTTGTTGGATCTCGCTGAGTCCCGTGTTTTTAAAATCGCGGAAAGCCGTGCCAATAAAGACGAAGGCCCGAGAAACATCGCCGACGTGCTGGATGCCACCGTTGCGCGTATCGAACAGCTGTTCCAGCAGCCGCACGATGGTGTCACTGGGGTCAACACGGGCTATGACGATCTGAACAAAAAGACCGCCGGTTTGCAGCCGTCGGACTTGATTATCGTGGCTGCTCGTCCGTCGATGGGTAAAACCACTTTTGCGATGAACCTCGTCGAAAATGCGGCGATGTTGCAGGATAAGCCGGTGCTTATCTTCAGTCTCGAGATGCCCTCTGAACAGATCATGATGCGTTCTCTTGCCTCGCTGTCGCGCGTCGATCAGACCCGTATTCGTACCGGTCAGCTTGACGATGAAGACTGGGCGCGTATCTCCGGCACCATGGGCATCTTGCTCGAAAAACGAAACATCTACATTGATGACTCTTCCGGCCTGACGCCGACAGAAGTGCGTTCCCGCGCGCGCCGTATTGCCCGTGAGCACGGCGGCATCGGGCTTATCATGATCGACTACCTGCAATTAATGCGTGTGCCGTCGCTGTCGGATAATCGTACCCTTGAGATTGCTGAAATTTCTCGCTCCCTCAAGGCGCTGGCGAAAGAGCTGCATGTACCGGTGGTGGCGTTGTCGCAGCTTAACCGCTCTCTGGAACAGCGCGCGGATAAACGCCCGGTGAACTCGGATCTGCGTGAATCAGGCTCCATCGAGCAGGATGCCGACTTGATCATGTTTATCTATCGTGACGAGGTTTATCACGAAAACAGCGATCTGAAAGGGATAGCCGAGATTATCCTGGGTAAACAGCGTAATGGCCCTATCGGCACAGTACGCCTGACCTTTAACGGACAATGGTCGCGTTTCGATAACTACGCAGGCCCACAATACGACGACGAATAAATCCTCGGCCGAGGATTCGATCATTTTTTAAGGCAAGGAATTCAAATGCAAGCGGCAACTGTTGTCATTAACCGCCGCGCTCTGCGACACAACCTGCAACGCCTGCGTGAACTGGCACCCGCCAGTAAGCTCGTTGCAGTCGTGAAAGCGAACGCCTACGGACACGGTCTTCTGGAGACCGCGCGAACGCTCCCCGACGCCGATGCTTTTGGCGTCGCCCGCCTGGAAGAGGCTGTGCGCCTGCGAGAAGGCGGCATTCGCCAGCCTGTGCTCCTGCTGGAAGGTTTTTTCAATGCCAGCGATCTGCCACTGATTTCCGCTCAGGGTTTTCAAACGGCCGTCCACAACCCTGAACAGCTCGAAGCGCTGGAGCAGGCTGATTTGCCTGAACCCATCACGGTCTGGATGAAACTCGACACCGGTATGCACCGCCTCGGCGTTCGCCCGGAAGAAGCCACTGCGTTTTATCAGCGTCTGAGCCAGTGCAAAAATGTGCGCCAGCCGGTGAACGTGGTCAGTCATTTTGCGCGTGCAGATGAGCCTGAATGTGGCGCGACCGAACAGCAGCTCGACATTTTCACCACCTTTACCGAAGACAAGCCGGGCCAGCGTTCCATTGCCGCTTCCGGCGGCATTCTGCTGTTCCCACAGTCGCATTTCGACTGGGTTCGTCCGGGCATTATTCTCTATGGCGTATCGCCGCTGGAAGGCAAACCGTGGGGCGAGGATTTTGGCTTCAAACCGGTGATGTCGCTGACCTCCAGCCTGATCGCAGTACGCGAACATAAAGCCGGTGAACCCGTCGGTTACGGTGGAACCTGGACCAGCGAACGTGACACGCGTCTCGGCGTAGTGGCGATGGGCTATGGCGACGGATATCCACGCGCGGCACCAACAGGCACACCAGTGCTGGTCAACGGACGTGAAGTGCCGATTGTTGGCCGTGTGGCAATGGACATGATTTGCGTCGATCTGGGGCCAGAAGCTCAAGAGAAAGCAGGTGATAGCGTCGTGCTTTGGGGCGAAGGCCTGCCGGTTGAACGTATCGCAGAAATCACGAAAGTAAGTGCTTACGAACTTATCACGCGCCTGACGTCACGGGTGGCGATGCAGTACCTTGACTAACGCGATGGGATTTATCCATTACAGGACCATTGAGCCATTAAGATAGCAAGGCGGTACACAGCCAGGTATGGTTAGCGAGCGAATGAGAATCTTGTTACAGGAATAGCAATGTCTGGAATGGAACTGGTCGCTTGTCTTACTTATGCCCTGTCGGTATGGCTAGCGGCTCGCAATAACGTCAATACCTGGTGGATTGGTATCGTTGGTTGTCTGCTTTACGGTTGGGTTTTTTTCGTGGCGAGACTTTATGCCGATGTCACCTTGCAGGTGTTCTTTATCTTGACCAGTGGTATTGGCTGGGTCCATTGGTTGAAAGGAAACCAGGGCTGTAAGAAAGTTATTACCCGAACAACACGGCGCTCATTGGTTATTATGCTGGTGGGCGCGTTTATCGTCGCAGTAATTTATGCTGCAATTCTTCACTTCTATACCAATGCCTGGTCTCCCTGGCTTGACTCTTTAATTTTGACCTTTAGTGTGCTTGCACAGCTTATGCTGATGAGGCGTAAGCTCGAAAGCTGGCCTATGTGGCTCATTGTCAACACTATTGCGGTTCCTGTATATGCAGCTCGCGAGCTTTGGCTAACTGCTGGTCTCTATCTTATTTTTTGGGTTAACGCCTGGTATGGGTTTTATCAATGGCGCAGAGAATGGGCCACTCAATGAAATCATATGCCTGCGGTCTGGTAGTGGGTAAATTTTCACCGCTGCACAAAGGCCATGAAAAATTGATTAATATGGCCCGTAGTCAATGCGACATTCTCATTATCATCTCTTATTCAGTGCCCTCACTCCCTGGCTGTGAGGTTGAGAAGCGGCAGAGGTGGCTGGAGGGTCTGTTTCCTGATACAAAAGTTCTGGTACTTGACCCTGACAAAGTGGTCGCTCAAGGACTCGACGTGTTGCCCGCAAATGATGATCGTGAAGACAAACATCGGCATTACATGGCTGATGTTTGTCTTAAAGTATTGCGTATGTGCCCCGATGCAGTGTTTACAGCGGAAGAGTACGGCGACGGGTTTGCCGATGTTTTAAGTCGGCGTTTCGGAAAAACGGTTAAACACGTGCGCACGCAACGTGAGACGGGTGCATCAGCCGTTTCAGGTACGCTGATTCGTTCTGATGTGCATCGCTGGCGTCACTACCTCTCGAAGACAGTTTATAGCGATTTCGTTAAGCGTATCTGCTTGTTGGGAGGGGAGTCTACGGGCAAAAGTACGCTCAGCGAAGCGTTGGCAAAGGTGCTTAACTGCAATTTTGTGCCAGAGTATGGTCGTGAACGTTGGGAGCAGGTTGGGGGCGAATTAGCCTATGAAGATTTTTTGCACATTGCAGAGATGCAAATTCGCAGAGAAGAACTGGCAAGTATTTATCCTTGGCTGGTTTGTGATACCTCGCCACTCACCACACTATTTTATTCCTGCCATCTTTTTGGCCAGGCTGAAGCCAAACTTTGGGAACTCGCCAACCGCCCGTATGATCTGATTGTTCTCTGTTCCGCAGATTTCCCCTTTGTTCAGGATGGCACCAGACAAGGAAATGCATTCAGGGAATTACAACAGGCATGGTATGAACAAGAGCTGGTAGCCAGAAATATCCCTTTTTTGGTTGTTTCAGGCAACCTCGAACAGCGTATTGCGCAGATACTTGCACTTCTTAGAGAAGAGGCTCTCGATCTCAAAGGCTGATCCGGTTTATTGTGGTGATTCCTGCCCTGTGTAACCCTGGAGAATCATCGCGTGTTTCAGAAAGTTGACGCCTACGCTGGCGATCCCATCCTTTCGCTGATGGAAAAATTCAAAGAAGACTCCCGTCGTGACAAAGTGAACCTCAGCATCGGTCTTTATTACAATGAAGACGGCATTATTCCGCAATTACAGGCAGTTGCTGAAGCGGAAGCGCGTCTTAATGCTGCGCCGCACGGGGCTTCTGTCTATTTGCCGATGGAAGGTCTGAACACTTACCGCAACGGCGTTGCGCCTCTGCTGTTTGGTGCCGATCACCCGGTGCTGGCGCAAAATCGCGTGGCGACCATCCAGACGCTGGGCGGCTCCGGTGCGCTGAAAGTGGGGGCTGATTTCCTCAAACGTTATTTCCCAGGCTCGAAAGTGTGGGTCAGCGACCCGACCTGGGAAAACCACATCGCCATATTTGAAGGGGCCGGCTTCGAAGTAAGTACTTACCCATGGTTTGATGATCACACCAACGGTGTGCGTTTCGAAGCGCTACTGGAAAAGCTCAATAGCCTGCCAGAAAAAGATATCGTTCTGCTGCACCCTTGCTGCCACAACCCGACCGGGGCGGATCTCACCGATGCCCAGTGGGATGCGGTGACGGAAGTCCTGAAAGCACGCAACCTTATCCCGTTCCTCGACATCGCCTATCAGGGCTTTGGCGCAGGCATGGAAGAAGATGCGTACGCCATTCGCACCATTGCCAGCGCAGGCTTGCCCGTGCTGGTCAGCAACTCGTTCTCTAAAATTTTCTCTCTGTATGGCGAGCGCGTCGGCGGCCTTTCTGTCGTGTGTGAAGACAGCGAAGTGGTCAGCCGCGTGCTCGGCCAACTGAAGGCCACTGTGCGTCGTAACTACTCCAGCCCGCCGAATTTTGGCGCACAGGTAGTGTCGGCCGTGCTCAACAATGCTGGCCTGAAAGCCTCCTGGCTGGCGGAAGTGGAAGCCATGCGTACCCGTATTCTGGCGATGCGTCAGGAACTGGTGACAGTGCTGAAGCAGGCGATGCCGGAGGGGAATTTTGATTATCTGCTGAAGCAGCGCGGCATGTTCAGCTACACCGGGCTGAGTGCCGCTCAGGTCGATCGTCTGCGTGAAGAGTTTGGCGTCTACCTGATTGCCAGCGGACGTATGTGCGTGGCGGGTCTCAACTCGCGTAACGTTCAGCGTGTTGCCCAGGCGTTCTCTGCTGTGATGTAAGCGCTCACTTACGCTGGCTTTTGTCTTAAGGCAAGGCCAGCGTACTTAACGTCCTGCCAACAGTAAGGGTTTGTGATCATCACCCTTTTCTATGACATTAATCGTCAATATTCCTTCCCTTCATGTGGTTGCGCGGTTAAGGTCAACCTGACTGCTGAGCAGTCTTCCTCCTCGAAAAAATAAAAACTGACTCATTCAGGGGTAAAAATGCGCAAAATTAGCCTGGCGCTTAGCGCCGTTTGTTTGCTGTTTACGTTAAACAGCGCCGTTGTCGATGCCCACGCCTCCTCACCTTCTCCGCTGTATGTGGGGACAAATGTCGCGAAACTCGCCGAACAAGCGCCCATCCATTGGGTCTCTGTGGCACAAATTGAAAACAGCCTGTTAGGTCGCCCACCGATGGCCGTAGGGTTTGATATTGATGACACCGTGCTGTTCTCAAGCCCAGGATTCTGGCGCGGTAAAAAAACGTATTCACCAGAAAGTGAAGCCTATCTGAAGAACCCGGAGTTCTGGGAAAAAATGAATAACGGTTGGGATGAGTTCAGCATCCCGAAAGAAGTGGCTCGCTCGCTGATTGCGATGCACGTGAAGCGTGGCGACAGTATTTACTTTGTGACTGGCCGTAGCCAGACCAAAACCGAAACCGTGACGAAAACCCTGCAAGACGATTTCTTAATCCCTGCGGCAAATATGAACCCTGTGATTTTCGCCGGGGACGAGCCTGGCCAAAACACCAAAACACAGTGGTTGCAGAGCAAGAACATCAAGCTGTTTTACGGTGACTCAGATAACGATATCACCGCGGCCCACGACGTTGGAGCCCGTGGCATCCGCGTTTTACGCGCTTCGAACTCGACCTACAAACCATTGCCAAATGCCGGTGCGTACGGCGAAGAAGTTATCGTTAATTCAGAATATTGATCGCGGAAAACGGCACACTTCAGGTGTGCCGTTTTTTTAATCAGTTTCGTTTCCCCTTTCCCTCGACTTGCTGCACACTTAGTCAGAAGATCTTCATGGCAGAACGCGGCATCGTGCCGCTGGGCTACAAGGGGAATGACGATGACCATTTCGGAGTTACTGCAATATTGCATGAGCAAGCCCGGTGCGGAACAGAGCGTTCACAGCGACTGGAAAGCCACGCAGATTAAAGTCTCAGACGTGTTGTTTGCGATGGTGAAAGAGGTGGAAGGTCGCCCGGCGACGTCACTGAAAACCAGCCCTGAGCTGGCAGACTTGCTGCGTCAACAGCACGGTGATGTCCGGCCAAGCCAGCATTTGAATAAAGCACACTGGAGCACCGTTTATCTCGACGGTACGCTGCCGGATTCGCAGATTTACTACCTGGTGGATGCCTCTTATCAGCAGGCGATGGGGCTGCTGCCGGAAGCGGTCCGACAGCAGCTTTCAGACTGATTACAGCATAGGTTTGAGGAAGCGTGCCGTGTGCGAGGCTTCGCACTCTGCCACGGTTTCCGGCGTGCCTGACACCAGGATTTCCCCGCCGCCGCTACCGCCTTCAGGGCCGAGGTCAACAATCCAGTCTGCGGTTTTAATCACGTCGAGGTTGTGCTCAATCACCACGATGGTGTTGCCCTGGTCACGCAACTGATGCAGGACGTCCAGCAGTTGCTGAATATCCGCAAAGTGCAAACCGGTGGTCGGCTCATCAAGGATATAGAGCGTCTGGCCCGTACCGCGTTTTGACAGCTCACGCGCCAGTTTTACACGCTGGGCCTCACCACCGGACAACGTTGTTGCGGATTGGCCAAGGCGAATGTAAGTCAGGCCGACATCCATCAACGTTTGCAACTTACGCGCCAGCGCTGGTACGGCATCAAAGAACTCGCGTGCTTCTTCAATGGTCATATCCAGCACTTCGTGGATGGCCTTGCCTTTGTACTTAATCTCCAGCGTTTCGCGGTTATAGCGTTTGCCTTTGCACTGGTCGCACGGCACGTAGATATCCGGCAGGAAGTGCATCTCAACCTTGATAACACCATCGCCCTGACAGGCTTCGCAGCGCCCGCCACGTACGTTAAAGCTGAAGCGGCCCGGTGTATAGCCGCGTGCACGGGATTCCGGCACGCCAGCAAACAGCTCGCGAACAGGCGTGAAAATGCCGGTATAGGTTGCCGGGTTAGAGCGAGGCGTACGGCCGATGGGGCTCTGGTCGATATCGATAACTTTGTCGAAATGCTCAAGACCCGAGACATCACGATACGGTGCAGGTTCAGCGATAGTCGCGCCGTTGAGTGCGCGCTGCGCTATCGGGAACAGCGTGTCGTTAATGAGCGTCGATTTTCCGGAGCCGGATACCCCGGTCACGCAGGTGAACAGCCCAACCGGCACGGTCAGGGTAACGTCTTTCAGGTTGTTGCCACGTGCGCCAGTCAGCTTGAGGACTTTTTCCGGATTGGCCGGAACGCGCTGTTTCGGCACTTCGATTTTACGCTTGCCGCTCATGTACTGGCCGGTTAACGATTCAGGCACCGCCATGATGGCTTCTAACGGGCCTTCCGCAACCACTTCACCGCCGTGAACGCCAGCGCCAGGACCGATGTCGATAACATGATCTGCGGCGCGAATCGCATCTTCATCGTGCTCAACCACAATCACCGTGTTACCGAGGTTACGCAGATGGATAAGCGTGCCGAGCAGACGCTCGTTATCGCGCTGGTGCAGGCCGATGGACGGCTCATCCAGCACGTACATCACCCCGACCAGGCCCGCGCCAATCTGGCTTGCCAGACGGATACGCTGCGCTTCGCCGCCGGAGAGGGTTTCTGCGGAACGGGAAAGTGTCAGGTAGTTAAGGCCAACGTTGACGAGGAACTTCAGGCGATCCCCAATCTCTTTCAGCACTTTTTCGGCAATTTTTGCACGCTGCCCGGAAAGCTTCATGTTGTTGAAGAAATCCATGGCGTGACCGATGCTCATGTCGGAAATGGTCGGCAGCGCGGTGTTTTCCACAAACACGTGGCGCGCTTCGCGATTCAGACGTGTGCCGTCACAGCTGGTACACGGGCGATTACTGATGAATTTCGCCAGCTCCTCGCGCACCGCATTGGACTCAGTCTCTTTATAGCGACGCTCCATGTTATGCAGCACGCCTTCAAACGGGTGGCGGCGTACCGAGGTGTCGCCACGGTCATTGATGTATTTGAATTCAATGGTTTCTTTACCTGAACCGTACAACACGACTTTTTGCACGTGCGCGCTCAGGCTGCCCCACGGGGCTTCCACATCAAATTCATAATGTTCCGCCAGTGAGCGAAGCATCTGGAAATAATAGAAATTACGGCGATCCCAGCCACGGATTGCACCGCCTGCAAGGGACAGCTCAGGATTCTGAATGATGCGATCCGGATCGAAATATTGCTGCACGCCCAGGCCATCGCAGGTTGGGCAAGCCCCCGCCGGGTTGTTGAACGAGAACAGACGCGGTTCCAGTTCACGCATGCTATAGCCGCAAATCGGGCAGGCAAAGTTGGCCGAGAACAGCAGTTCTTCGGCTTTCGGATCGTCCATGTCGGCGACGACAGCGGTGCCGCCGGAGAGCTCAAGCGCGGTTTCGAAAGATTCTGCCAGGCGCTGGGTGAGATCGTCTCGCACCTTAAAGCGGTCAATCACCACTTCAATGGTGTGCTTCTTCTGCAGTTCCAGTTTCGGGGGATCGGAAAGGTCACAGACTTCACCGTCAATACGTGCGCGGATATAGCCCTGACTAGCCAGGTTTTCCAGCGTTTTGGTGTGCTCGCCTTTACGCTCTTTGATAACCGGTGCCAGCAGCATCAGGCGCTTGCCTTCCGGCTGCGACAGAACGTTATCCACCATCTGGCTGACGGTTTGCGCGGCCAGCGGGACATCGTGGTCAGGGCAGCGCGGCTCGCCCACGCGGGCATACAGCAGACGCAGGTAATCGTGAATTTCAGTGATGGTCCCCACGGTAGAACGCGGGTTATGCGACGTTGATTTTTGCTCGATTGAAATGGCGGGTGACAGCCCTTCAATATGGTCAACGTCCGGTTTTTCCATCAGCGACAGGAACTGACGCGCATAGGCGGACAGCGATTCCACATAGCGCCGTTGCCCTTCGGCATACAGCGTATCGAACGCCAGCGAAGATTTACCTGACCCCGAAAGCCCGGTCACGACAATGAGTTTGTCGCGAGGGATGACGAGGTTGATGTTTTTGAGGTTGTGGGTGCGGGCGCCCCGAACTTCGATCTTATCCATTCACCTTTCCCGGTAGAGACTCGGCATGCCTGGTTTGCTTGAAGGACAAACGGCAGAAACGGCTAATTATGACACAGTTTAACCTGAATGAATATACAGTACTGGAATCGTGCTTCAGGGTTTCGCTGCAACAAAGTCTGTCCATAAATGAAACCTGGAATCAGACTCGCAAACTATCAAACGGGCACTTTGTAATGCTACAATCCCCGACTTAAACTATTCAGATATTCTTTTCAGGAGACACAGTCATGGCCAGCAGAGGCGTAAACAAGGTGATTCTCGTCGGTAATCTGGGCCAGGACCCGGAAGTACGCTACATGCCAAGTGGTGGCGCAGTTGCCAACATTACGCTGGCTACTTCTGAATCCTGGCGCGATAAGGCGACCGGTGAAATGAAAGAGCAGACTGAATGGCACCGTGTTGTGCTGTTCGGCAAACTGGCGGAAGTGGCCGGTGAGTATCTGCGCAAAGGTTCTCAGGTGTACATCGAAGGCCAGTTGCGTACCCGTAAATGGACGGACCAGGCGGGTGCTGAAAAATACACCACTGAAGTCGTGGTTAACGTCGGCGGCACCATGCAGATGCTCGGCGGCCGTCAGGGCGGCGGTGCACCAGCAGCCGGTGGCCAGCAACAGGGCGGAAGCTGGGGCCAGCCACAGCAGCCGCAAGGCGGCAACCAGTTCAGCGGCGGCGCGCAGGCTCGTCCACAGCAGTCTGCTGCTCCAGCACCGGCTCCGTCTAACGAACCGCCGATGGATTTCGACGACGATATCCCGTTCTAGAGTTAACTTGTGAGTTATTTGTAAAGAATCCATACGCAGGCCCCTGTTAATTCAGGGGTTTTTTGTTTCTATCGTCGGAAAAAGTGTCTTGTATAAATTGGTGATTTTTCACATAAAGTGTACCTTGTAATTGTGTAATGTTTATGGGGTGTGAGTGCATGGAAAAGAACTACAGAGTTACAACATTTGTCATGGATAGTGGCGAGCGCTATTGCATGGTAGTGGATCGTGCTTCTGGGCTTCCCATGTATTACCCCACTCTGTTTCTAACAACTCAAATCCGCAATAGAGAGGATGCTTTTTCAACGATGTTGGCGGCGGCTAACAACCTGGTTATGTTGTTACGCTTTGTAGAGAGTCGCGACATTGACCTTGAGCAGCGGTTTTTGACCAAAGACTTCTTCAAGCCACAAGAGCTGGATGATCTGCGAGATTTTGCTCAGTGCAAACAAAGAAAGGGGCCATTAACTGTGTCCTCTACCTCTTGGTTGGCAGATGCGATGACCGATATCGTTGATAACGGGACACAGCATTCCCGGCTAACAACGTTTGCCAACTATTTACACTGGTATGCGATGCATATCTTAAAGACGACAGAACTGGAAGTTGTCGAAAAGATCAATGCTATGGCGGCGCAGATAAAGACGCGCCGACCATCTAAAAAGCGCAGAAACCACGACTTACAAGACAGGTCATTGAGTGATGTTCAATTGGACGCGCTATTTGAAGTCATCCAGCCTAGATCAGAGTTAAACCCTTTCTCAATAGATGTGCAGCGCCGCAATCGGCTGATGATCTTGCTTCTGTTTTATCTTGGCATCCGAGGTGGTGAATTATTAAATATAAGAATACAGGACATAGATTTTAGCGCTAACAGGATCCGTATCGTTAGGAGAGCAGATGAACAAGCTGACTCTAGAACCAATGAGCCTAATGCTAAAACTAGAGAACGGCTCTTACCGTTGGCTGAATCCTTAGCTCAAGAACTGCATAGTTATATCCTTCAAGATCGCCGGAAAGTCAGAAATGTGAAGAAAAATGACTATCTGTTTGTAACTTACAAGAGTGGACCAACTCTGGGAAATCCTATCTCCAAAGGGGGATATCATAAAATTTTTTCCGTAGTCAGGTCTATATCACCGCAATTGTATGCAGCGACAGGACATTCGCTCCGCCACACTTGGAATCGCAAGTTTTCAGAAAGAATGGATGCCATGAATGAGAAAGTCAGCGAGGAACGCCAAGAGCAACTTCGTTCGTACTTAATGGGCTGGAGAGATGGCTCGGGAACCGCAGCGACTTACAACAAGCGTTTCATTCGGCAAAAAGGTTTTGAGGCCGCTTTGGCATTACAAGCAGGTAACGGCACTAGCTTGCCAGAGGACTTCAAGGATGACCATGAATAACCTCTTACTTGGGTTAGTACCAGAACGAATCCGTGCCAGGGCCAATGGCTACTCTTTTCTGTTGTATGACACATCGTGGACATTGGATAGAAATATCACTATTAATCTTGCTGATATTCACCATTACTTGTCAGATGGGACGCTAGATGGCTGCCTGCGCACACTGGCGTTTTATGCATCCAATCGTTCTTCTTCTCATACAAAAAATATTCTTGAACGGTTTCAGCACATGCTGCGTGAGACTGACGCGAGAGAAATTACTGATACGGTATTGATTAATTATCGGTCGATGCTGTCGCCTGCAACAGAATGGTATCTAGCAACCATCCGTGGCTTTCTTCGATCCTGGCACGAACTGGGCTATCCCGGCATCAGTAAGGAGGTGAACCGCTTGCTAGATGGCTGGACGCTAAAGGGTAATCGTAAGGGGGATGCGGTTAAGCGCATGGATCCTCAAGAGGGGCCACTGACGGATAATGAGCTGACAGCGTTTAACGAGGGGGCTGTTCGGGCTTATGAAAAGAACTTAATTACTATAGCTGAGTTGGCTATGGCACTTGGCACCAGTCATACAGGACGTCGTCCCATTCAGATCTCGCTGCTTCGTGTGGTCGATGTCCTTTGTGGTAAAAATGAAAAGGGAGAGCCCTTCTATGTGTTGAATGTGCCGCGAGCCAAGCAGCGCAGCAGCTCTTTCCGAATAAACTTCAAACCATTTGCAATATCACTGGAACTATGGGCAATCCTGAGTGCTCAGGCAAGAAATGCGATTGCGCAGGTTGAAAATCGTTTGGGGTTTGAATTGCAGGAAGATGACCGGCAGCAAATCCCTCTTTTTCCTGATCTTGATGTGTTAGATGCCGTCCAATCTCCTTATGAATTCCGCCAACTGCTTGCTACCGACAAACTCCACATTCCCGCCGCAGAGATAACCGACACCCTCCAATACATCGTAGAAAAGTCCGACATCCGGTCGGAACGTACCGGTGAGCTATTACATATCAATGCTCGTCGTTTTCGTTATACCACAGGCACACGAGCAGCCCGGGAAGGCTTTGGCGAGCTGGTGATTGCGGAACTGCTTGACCACGCGGACACCCAAAACGCAGGCGTTTACATCAAGAATATCCCCGAGCATGTGAAAAAGCTTGATGAGGCGGTTGGCTTCCAATTAGCACCATACGCTCAGGCCTTTGTCGGGGCACTTGTCGATTCAGAGAGAGACGCGCATCGAGGTAACGACCCTACCAGTCGTATTCGGACCGAAATGGGTCAGGGTGTTGGTACTTGTGGAGAACATGGCTTTTGTGGTGCCAATGTTCCTATTCCTTGCTACACCTGCATGCATTTCCAGCCTTGGCTGGACGGCCCACATGAAGATGTCTATCAAGGACTGCTCAACGAACGTGAACGGGTGAAAGAGATAACTGGCGACATCCAGATTGCTGCCGTACTTGATCGCAGTATTATCGCGCTGGCAGATGTGATCATGCGTTGTGCAAAACGTCGTGAAGAGCTTAGTTAACAGGGAGCAATAACCAATGGCTGAGATTTTCCTGTTTAAGCCAAAGGCTACGCTGACAGCAGAAGAAAACCTTCGAGTATTCATATCCAAGTGCCGAGATCAATTGACTGTATTCGGCTCCGATTTAAATTGGGGAGCACCTGTTTGGCCAAACATAATTGTATTTGCCAAGTTAGGCATGACTACGCGAAAACCTATACAGGGAGAGGTACAAGACCCTGCGTTCATTGATTTTGCCAAAGCTTATTTCCGTTACCAGCAGGGGCATCATCCCACGGGAGCAAAGAATGAAAGTAAGACTTTCCGTACAGTCGAGGCGGCTTTACTTCAAGTCAATGGGAATGCAAATATTAATGGCCTTTCGATTTCAGTACTGGATGAAGCAGCCGAGTTGGCAAGGCAGCACTACTCCGATGGCTCAGCATATCATTGTGGTCGAGAGATTGAGCGGCTGGCTAAGTTTGTCGTTGAAAACCAGCTTGTATCATGTGCTGTGCAAAATTGGATCAACCCCATTAAGCGTGCAGACGACAAGAACAAAACAGGTAGAGAGGCGAAAAAAAATAGGGAAGAGAAACTACCGAGTGATATCGCTCTCAATGCGCTTGCGGAAATTTTTGCCAATGATCCAATAGACGGAAGAGACATATTTACAACATCGGTATTTGCCATGCTGATGTCAGCTCCTTCACGCATTTCTGAGGTGTTAGCACTTCCTGCGGATTGTGAGGTGTTCGAAACGGACCGCGATGGTATAGAACGCTATGGTTGGCGTTTCTTTGCCGGTAAAGGCTATGAGGGAGACATCAAATGGATACCCACAGTAATGGTCAGCGTCGCTAAAACAGCCGTCGCCAGAATTAAAATGTTAACTGAGAATGCTCGGCAACTGGCTAAGTGGATTGAGTCACATCCGAATAGATTTTACCGCCATGCTAACTGCCCTGATGTCGCCGATGATGAGCCTTTGACGGCTGAGCAGTCATGTATGGCTCTCGGTCTTGTCTCTGAATCCAAAAAACAATGCCGTTCTTCTCTTTATAATCGAGGGTTGGCCCATAAAGATCGTGTGCATACACTAAGAAGCTTGTGGGAGCATACGTTGGCGCGTTTGCCTGATGACTTCCCGTGGTTTGATAAAGACAAGGGAATTAAGTACAGCAATGCCTTGTTTGCACTGAATGCAAATCAGTTCCACGGTAACAGAGGATGCCTACCAGTAGAATTGCATAAGCCAACCAATAATTTCTTCAACAGCGATCTAACTCCTCGTCTTGCTTTGAAAGGAAAACACACCAGTATCTTTGATCGCCATCGTTATCATGCTGTAAACGGAGAACCGGTAAAACTGACCTCACACCAGGCTCGACATCTACTCAATACCATTGCCCAGCGCGGCGGTCTGTCAAACCTGGAAATTGCCAAGTGGTCGGGGCGGGCAGATGTGAAACAAAATCGAACTTACAACCACATGACTGAATATGAGCTGGTTGGCATGGCTGAACGCCTCGATTCCTCAAAAGCTCTATTTGGGCCGGCAGGCGAGGTGGCGAAGCACTTTCCTGTGACTATGCTGGAGTTCAATACCTTAGAGCATGCCGCAGTCCATGTGACGGAGTATGGCTACTGCGTACATGATTACACCATCGGACCTTGCGAGAAGTTCCGAGATTGCATCAATTGTAACGAGCAGGTTTGTATCAAAGGCGAGGATACAGAAATATTGGATCGGATTAAGAAACGTTTGGTGACGTTGGAACAAATGCTTTGTATTGCTGATGAAGCGGTAGAAAGCGGCGAGATGGGGGCTGATCGCTGGTATCAATACCACAAGAAAACTGTCACCCGGCTTCGTGAGCTAGTCGCTATTTTAGAGAATCCAGACATTGAAAATGGTGCCCAGATTAAGCTCCGGGGCAATGATTTCAGCCAGCTTCGCCGTGTTGTCGCAAAGACTTCTATTGTGGCCATCGAGCAAAAAGGCAAAGAAAGTGAAGAAGCTGTGATGTTAGATGATTTGAAAACTTTGTTAGGAGGTGGCCTTGGCTAAGCATCTGGACAATAGAGACATTAACGCCATCGTGAATCTAATTCGAGGATGGCAGGAACCAAAACTGTCCTGGTCAGCAATCTGTGAGGCGGCAGAACCATTGGTCGGAAAGTTGCCATCAAGACAGTCCCTTAATGCACATGAAGCAATAGTGACTGCCTATCAAACAAAGAAAGAGGCGCTTAAAGGCCGTGGCCCCAAAAATCCGCGTCCAGCTAGTTTGAACATTGCAGCCGCTAGGATTGTGAATCTTGAAAGCGAAATCGAAGAGCTTAAGGAAGAGAATCGGAGGTACAAACAACAGTTTGTGATCTGGCAATACAATGCATACAAACATGGAATGACAGAACATCAACTTAATGCGCAGTTAACAAAGATTGATCGGGAACGTTCTGACGGTGAAAAACGATGATAATCATGGTAGGAAAATTGTCCGTAATATTGGTCATAAAGGAGATTGAAAATGATTGACCAGTCTTTTTCAGCAAAAAACTTTAGAAGAATATACGACTTGGATAGGAAAAATAAAGGTACTATAGAAGTTGAACACTTTCCTGATGCTTATAAAATCAGGAAAAAAATGATAAGGCTAAAAGGTTTTATTTATTGGCTCGCAAGAAGACATAAAAATGGTCAGATTAGCACGGATAAATTTGAAGAAAAGAAAGGAAAAATTAATTCGCATATCAAGCTAAGGAAGGAGCAATATAATAATGAAGTAAATAGTAAGTTGAAGGTTATTGCAAGTAATGTCAGTGTAAAAGGGTATACTTTACCTCTGACATTGTTGCCACAACAAGTGAAAAATAAAAGTGTATATTCAATTGGGAATTCAGTTGAAGCATTGTTTGTGTCTCGGCAAATAAAATATATTTTAAGTTCTTTATACACAATAAAATCAAATAATAGGGATCTGATTATCAGTCGCCTAAGCGCTTTGGCTAAGGAAATGAGCCCAAAGTACATAATCAGGGCCGATGTTGAAAGTTTTTATGAATCTATAAATCATAAGTCTTTATTAGATATTTTACATTCGTCACCTAAATTATCTGTTCCTCCACGTCGGGTTATTACGCAGTTAATTAGAAAGTATCAGGCTTTGACAGGGTTAGATAAAGGAGTGCCTCGTGGTGTAGGCATAAGTTCGTATTTATCTGAGCTGTATATGAGTGTTGTAGATAATAAAATAAGAACGCTATCAGATGTTACTTATTATGAACGATTTGTAGATGATTTGATAGTAATCTTCTCACCAAATAAAGGAGGGAATATAGGTGACTATCTCCCCAAGATCACTAATATTATAAATGACCGTGGCTTGCTTCTTAATAATAAAACAAAAGAGTTGGATTTATTTACGCAATCTAACAAAAACTTTGAGTATCTAGGCTATAAATTTCAGCTAACTGCTGGAGGTTGTAGTATAAAGATGAGTTCTAATAAAGTCCAAAAAATAAGGAATCGGATTGATAAAACATTTTATGAATATAATCAGAGTGTTAGTAAAACACCGAAGAGAGCAGCAAGAAATATTTTACTTAGAATGAAATTCCTTACCGGAAATACTCGGCTTTATAATAGTAAGTCAAAAGCTTTTGTTGGCATATATTTTAGCAATCGATTCATAACTGATTTATCTGATTTAAGCGGATTGGATGCTTATTTATCTAATAAAATAAATGGATTGCAAGATCAGAAACTTAAAAAAAGAATTAGTAGGTTTTCTTTTAAAAAAGGATTTGAAGATAAAATTTTTAGGAAATTTAGCTTCATCGAATTTAGCGATATATCAAAGGGATGGTCACATGTCTAAAAAAGCATTATCTATAAATTTCCCAATAGAGCGAGTAGTTCTTTCCGATTTTCTACCATATGAAGTTCCTATTATTTTTTCAAATAGACATTTCTACAACTTTATTGTTAAACATCAAATAAAACATGATGGATTGAATTTTATATGGTTAAAGAGAGATTGTTGTTTAAATAGTTTAATTCTACTTTTGTTGGGTCTTGAACAGAACACCGCAACAGTTGAAATAGTTGATAATGGCATTAGTTATATTATTACAGATATTGAGCATGCTAAACTACCTAGTATTGCCTTTACTTTTCCAATTTCGCATAAGCATAAAGAATACAGATATTTGTCACTAATTCACCCTAAGGGGCAGTTATTAGGTGTTGATTTTTATAGAAATTATAAAGATTTAATAACATACTATTCTAATGTTAGCCCATTTAGCCTCAGATCAGCAAAAAGGGTCGCTGGTTGTACTTACATTGATTCGAAGTCTCTTATTGAAAGTTTTGACAAAGAAGATTTAAGTATTGAGGTTGAAGGCCAGGATTATGAAAATTTAAAATCTTTTTTTGTGTATAAGAAATATCGTAATATTTTTGAGTTTTATGAATCTGAAGATCATCATTGGTGTGAAAAACGTTTTAATTTTCTCTCTAAATTAGATGTATCTAACTGTTTTGATTCAATTTACACCCATTCAATTTCATGGGCTGTTTTGCAAAAAAGTTATGCAAAACAACATTTAAATAAAACAAAGTCGACATTCCCATTTAAATTTGATCAATTAATGCAGAGGTCGAACTACAACGAAACAAATGGCATAATAATTGGACCAGAATTATCCAGGATTTTTGCAGAGATAATAATGCAGTCCGTAGATAATAATATCATCAATGATCTTAATAAAGACGGTTTAGTTCTTGGGGAGGATTACCAAGTATATCGCTACGTCGATGATTATTTCATTTTTTATAATGACGAGGATGTGTTTAATAAAATTAGAATAAGTACGCAGACAAATCTAAAGACTTATAAGCTAAGTTTGAATAAATATAAAGAAGAGAGGTTTTCGCGCCCAATAATAACGCCAATAACTATTGCCAAGAAAAAAATAGCGAATCTGATATCGGAAAGAATATCTTATAATATTACTGACAATGATTCTCTAGATGAAGATTCAAAGAAAGGAAATGTCTACATACATCAAAATAGTTTATCCACCGACTTTAAATCGATACTTTCTGTATCAGGCATAACATATTCAGATATCTTAAACTATTCATTGTCTATAATTGAAAGGAAAATCAAGACACTTTTTAAAGATTATAAAGAGCTTTCAAAAGATGGAAGTGGCGACCGCCAATTAATTAATGCTATTGTATCTGTGGTGAATTTCACATATTTTATATATGCAGTTGCCCCTAAAGTGAATAGCACCATAAAATTATGTAGGATAATTCAGCAAATAATTATGTTTGTTAAAGATCAAAAATTAGGCGAGGAATATCAGCATATTGTATTCAAATGTGTATTCGATAACTCATGTTCTATATTAGATAAATATTCTGTTGATAAAACAACACCTATCGAAACCTTGTATTTATTAGTGCTGATTAGACAGCTTGGTAAATATTATTGGTTAGGTGAAAAAAGCTTGATGAAGTATTTTAATATTAGCTTTGATGGTGGTGTCTACTCATTTGATGATAACTTGAATTACTTTTCCATTACTTCTCTAATGTTTTATATGAGTGACAAGAAAAGATATGATGGAGTCAGGGCGCATCTTTTGCTTCATATTGATAATATTTATAGCATGAAAGTTGATACACTTTTAAATGAGTCTGAATTGGTTCACTTAACGTTGGACCTAATTGCTTGCCCATACATATCTGTTTCTTTTAAGAAGGCTCTGCTTTCTCGTTATGGTATTGACGAATCGTATGTAAAAAGAATTATATCATTAAATGAATATTGGTTTACAAAATGGAATGACTTTGATTTTGCAAAGGAACTGGACGCGAAACTTAGCAACGCTGTATACTGATAGGAAGCGCATCAGGCACCCTTAATGGCTGTTGGCAGCCGCACACACCAGCGCTAACAGGTATGATTGCCCTATGCATGGGAATTATGCTTGGCAAGATTCGCCTGAGTCTTTCCTTTGAGGTAGCCCCCTACTGCACAGCTTTTGGCCTATGTAGTAGGGGGTTGTCGAGACTAAAGTGACTTAGGCACCATTCTATCCAGCTTGGAGACACACCGGATTAGATTTGCAGGTGTCAAAACCAGCCTGACTATTCTCTTACATACTTAATGTAAATTAATCAGTGTACCGTGACTTTGCACGGCGTTCTTGAATGTTTTCGCCATGGTTGATTCGTTCATTACCACAAATATAACAAGAACATGAACAAGGTGTTTGGTAAATTTTCCCTACAGCTTTCGGTGTTTTAGCGACCGTAGTTCGATATGTTTTTCTCTTGGATTTTAACCGAGATATATGGTGGCGACGCCAGGCCCGATTTCTAACCATTTACATTCACTCCAAATTTCGAACGCGGCGTCATACCGCGCCCTTATCAATCTTTGGAGTTTTATATCAACATGGTTTTTCATGAATACCTCGGTATATGTCAACATATGGTGGAGCATTATATCACTAACTTGTGGATGAAAAGTCTGACACCCCACATTTTCATCTAGGCTCGATAATTGTCAACTATAAGACAGGCGATTAGGTCTATCAGTAGAACGGCGAAGACGGCTAAAACGAGTTTGCTGGTCGTCAGCGTGTTGCAACACGGTTAGTCCAGAGCTTACTGGCCGAGATTGATAGGCAACAGCAACGACCAATCTAACGAAAACAAAATTGTCTCATGATGCAAACTTGGTTTTTGGGCTGATCCATCTACTCAGTAATCGCTGCTGACAATGTAGTGTTTAATAGGTAAGGTTAGGGAAAACTTTACAAATAACATTACATTTTAAGTGTTTTCTCAGGGTGGGATGCCAATATCCCTTTACATATGGCATGTTTTTATTGATGGCACATATGGTTGTGACATATCAGGTGAATCTAACCGTTCTAAGGGTTAAAAACGGTAAGGTTTATATATAAGGCCTCGATGATTCGGGGCTTTTTTTCGTCGTTTCAGAATAAAACCACCCGTTATACGGGTGGTTTATCTACGAGTGATGGTATGTGGGGTAGGACAACCTTTTTATACCCTGGAAACCAGGATATAAAATCGTTATGACTTCAGGGAGCTTAATGGAACTGGCCTTTAAAACTGGCGATAAAGCTGGACGTCATGCCTTCAATAAACGCACCACTGCCATAACCCACTAAACGTCCAATGGTGCCACCGGAAAGCAGACCGAAGGAGTCCAGTAATCCAATACCCGCAGCCAGAGGGGGGAAAAGTGCGTTAGCCACAGTTTTAACGACTGAAATGCCTGTATCACCGATCAAAGAGCCCACTTTTTCACCAGCATCGGCTAATGAATCTTGTATAAAACCCGCGCCATTAACCTGTTCAATTTCTTCTGAACTCAGGATCCTCATTGCTCTTATCCTTAAAAGGTAAATTTGCCGAATATTGATGATACGAAATTGCAGGGGGCGGCGACGATGCTGCCGACACACTTGCCAGCAATATTGCCAATGGAGCTGCCAAGTGTGCGTGCTGGAAAGTCTACCGCTTTATACACCACACTCCATATGGCATCACTGACAATTCCTGCGCCGTTTACCTGTGCTATCTCAACAGAGGAAAGTTCTCTCATTGTTAATCCTTTATTTTTATCTGATTTAGAAAATAATACAGTGCCAAAAATTGGGATAGTAATAAATGGAACTGTATTATATATAGGAGGGCGTGTGTGAAAGCAACCGTGTTCGATATTAATTATTGACAAATCAGATGTTAATTTATTTATTCTGAATTATTTTTATGGATAATAGGTAAATATATTTATGATGATTTATTCGGGTTTTATTTTGCAGTAACACCTATGAAGGATACGACCGCCGGCAAGTGCTACTGATGGAGCACTTGCCGCATGTTATCAGGTCATGACGATCGGCCATTCTGGCGGCGTCTGGCTCATCACATCCATCATCACGTCTTTAATGTTGTTCCAGACGAGACTCATGTCGATGAGCGTGATGCCTAATAAGCCTGTCGCAAACCAACAGGCGGCAGCAAGGCCGAAGAGGCTGCAGATGACTGCCAAACCGGCGTAATCTGATTTGCGGAACTGAATATTCAACGTGCTGGCCAGAAACATCAGCACAGCGCTCACTAAGGGCCAGCGCAAAAGCACGACGCCAGTGGTGACAGAAACCATGAAACGTATCCTCTGAGAGACTAAGCCGGCGGTAGCCCGGTGTTGCTCATCGGTGGCATCACGATTTGGCTAGCGGCAGGCATTCACGACATAATGAAACAGTGTTTTGTGTTTCATTATATATGTGAACTATATCACGTTTGTGGATTTGTTCGCCACGGGTAATGCGTATCTTTTTATCTGTTTTTTCGTGAACGACATGATGACACATTGATTTGAAGAATATATCCGTGGCGAACTCAGGGCTGGGTTGGTCGACATTTCAGTGAGATAGCGGTCAGATCTAACGTTTAGCCGATCCTCAGTAAGCCATTGCGTTCACCGACAAGCTACGTGCGCAACGGCAACATTATCCTTTCTGTATGGACATTGCTGAACACATCATCGAAATGGCGCAAAGCCTGCGACTGAAAACGATCGCGGAAGGGGTGGAAACGGCTGAGCAGGTGAGCTGGCTGTTAAAACGCGGAGTGGAGTACTGTCAGGGCTGGCACTTTGCGAAAGCGATGCCACCGCAGGAGTTTATCCAGTGGCAGCAACGCTCTACACAATCAGTCATGCGCAAGGTCACTCAGGCTGAGATCTGATGGCGGTAATCGCTCGGCGTCCTGTCGAACTCGCGGCGAAACACCCGTGAAAACGTCTGTTGTGAGACGTAGCCTAAATCCATCGCGATATCAAAAATCGGGCGCTGTGTGGTTCTGAGTTCCTCCGCCGCCATCGATAGCCGACGCTGGCGAATGTAATCACCCAGTGTCTGATGCGTGACCTGGCGGAACATCCGCTGCAGATACCATTTTGAATAACCTGATTTTTTCGCGACAACGTCGATGTTTAAGGGTTGATCGATATGGTCATCAATCCATTCAATTAAAGTCTGAACAATTTGCTGATGGGACATAAGCGGCCTCTTTTTCACCTTCTCGGTTCGTCGTTTTGTCTGCGGGCGAGTATAATTCCTCAAGTTAACTTGAGGTAAAGCGCTTTATGGAAAAGAAATCTCCCCGCATTAAAACGCTGCTCACACCCGGTGAAGTGGCAAAACGTAGCGGCGTTGCCGTCTCGACGCTGCATTTCTATGAAAGCAAAGGGCTTATCGAAAGCACGCGTAATGGCGGCAATCAGCGGCGATACCGTCGTGATGTGCTGCGTTATGTGGCGATCATTAAGATTGCCCAGCGAATTGGCATTCCACTTTCGACCATTAGCGATGCCTTGGGTGTGTTGCCGGAAGGGCACAATCTGAGTCCGAAGGCCTGGAAACAGCTCTCGTCACAATGGCGTGAAGAGCTGGATAGCCGCATCAATACGCTAGTGGCGCTGCGGGATCAGCTCGATGGGTGCATCGGTTGCGGCTGCTTATCCCATCGAGATTGTCCGCTGCGCAACCCAGGCGACATGCTTGGCGAGAAAGGGCCGGGCGCGCATTTCCCGGGTGATAAGGTATAGAAAAAACTAAAGCGCCACACGAGGGCGCTTTAGTTTTTTTCCGGTCTTTGTCTTTCTCTCTATCCCGTTGGTTCACGGGAGGGTTTCCCCCGACATCAGTACGCCTCAGTCGATCAAATGGGTTGGAGGTTCCGGTTTGTGCTGACACTTTAAGTCTATGCCGGACGCGCTCTTTTGCCAGCAAAACGGGCGTTTTTTTAGCCGAATTTTTTCCCGCCTTACGCCACAGTTCCTATAGTTATTTTGAACAACTCACAGGAGACCGCCATGCTGACGGTGCATCATCTCAATCTGTCCCGCTCCCAGCGCGTGCTTTGGGCGCTGGAGGAACTGGAATTGCCCTACCAAATCGTGCGCTACCAGCGCGAACCCACCATGCTGGCTCCGGAAGCACTGAAAAAAGTCCATCCACTGGGCAAGTCTCCGGTGCTGGAAGATGAAGGGATGGTGCTGGCGGAATCGGGGGCGATCCTCGAATACCTTCAGGAAACGCGTGACCCTGAGCAAAAACTAAAACCTTCAGATCCTCAGGCACGTATTCAGTATCGCTTCTGGCTTCATTACGCCGAAGGCTCGCTGATGCCGATGCTGTTAATGAAACTGGTCTTTGGGTCTCTGGGTAAGCCGCCGGTGCCTATTGGGCTGCGTACGGTAGGGAAAATCCTTGGGCAAGGCGTGCAAAAAGCGTATCTGAACAAGCAACTGGCGACGCATGCGGCGTTTATCGAGTCACACCTTGCGCAAAATCCCTGGTTTGCCGGGGAAACGCTAAGCATGGCGGATATCCAGATGAGCTATCCGGCGATGGCACTTCTGGCTCGTGGTGAGCAGGGGGCACTGCCGAATCTCAGCGCGTGGAAGAAAAGGGTCGAAATGCGCCCGGCCTGGCAAAGAGCGATTCAACAGGGTGGCCCGCTCGATTTTCCTGGCGCGTAATTCGCCATCATAAAAACCGATGACGGGCAGGAATGAAAATATTCCTCCACAAAATTGTTGCCAGATTGCGCACAGACGATAACGTTTGCGCACACGTTGGCGATTTCTTCGCCGTCATAAGCGAAATTTAGCCAAATCGCATAAACATCAGTTGAAAAGGGCAGTATAAAAGCCAGATAATCGTTTGCCTTTTTTTGCCGGCCCTGTTTTTGCTTTGCGTAAACGCAGTGGCGGGTCACATTGAACACCGTTTTTGTCTGCGCGGAGTTAAACGTTTGCTTTTTTGCGGCTCCCCTTAGTCGCGATGTAGCACAGGGAGATGACGTTTAGCTGGCAGTGGATTGTCCACCACGCAGACGGACGAATGATAAAAAACTCTCAGGGGATGTTTGCTATGTCTACGCCTTCAGCGCGTACCGGCGGTTCGCTCGACGCCTGGTTCAAAATTTCAGCCCGTGGTAGCACGGTTCGTCAGGAAATCGTTGCCGGGTTAACCACCTTTCTGGCGATGGTGTACTCCGTTATCGTCGTGCCAGGCATGCTCGGCAAAGCCGGTTTCCCACCTGCTGCCGTTTTCGTGGCGACTTGTCTGGTCGCGGGTGTCGGGTCTCTGGTGATGGGTCTGTGGGCTAACCTGCCGCTGGCTATCGGCTGTGCGATTTCACTGACCGCGTTCACCGCGTTCAGCCTGGTTCTGGGCCAGCACATCAGCATTCCGGTCGCTCTGGGCGCGGTATTCCTGATGGGTGTCCTGTTCACCGTGATTTCTGCCACCGGCATTCGTAGCTGGATCCTGCGCAATCTGCCGCAGGGCGTTGCGCACGGCACAGGTATTGGTATCGGCCTGTTCCTGCTGCTGATTGCCGCCAACGGCGTGGGTCTGGTTATCAAAAACCCGCTGGACGGCCTGCCCGTCACGCTGGGCCACTTCGCCAGCTTCCCGGTCATCATGTCGCTGATTGGTCTGGCGGTGATTATCGGTCTGGAAAAACTCAAAGTCCCTGGCGGCATTCTGCTGACCATCATTGGCGTTTCCGTCGTTGGCCTGATTCTCGACCCATCCGTGCATTTCTCCGGTATTTTTGCGATGCCTTCCCTGAGCGATGAGCACGGGAATTCCCTGATTGGTAGCCTCGACATCATGGGCGCGCTGAATCCGGTGGTTCTGCCAAGCGTCCTTGCGCTGGTCATGACCGCAGTCTTCGATGCGACAGGGACCATCCGCGCGGTCGCCGGTCAGGCTAACCTGCTGGATAAAGACGGGCAGATCATTAACGGCGGTAAAGCGCTGACCACCGACTCCCTGAGCAGCATATTCTCTGGTCTGGTGGGCGCAGCTCCAGCAGCGGTCTATATCGAATCTGCTGCTGGTACTGCGGCGGGTGGTAAAACCGGCCTGACAGCGATTACCGTGGGTGTACTGTTCCTGCTGATCCTGTTCCTCTCGCCACTCTCTTATCTGGTGCCAGCCTACGCTACCGCTCCGGCGCTGATGTACGTGGGTCTGCTGATGCTGAGCAACGTGGCAAAAATCGACTTCAACGACTTCGTTGATGCGATGGCCGGCCTGATCACTGCCGTCTTCATCGTCCTGACCTGTAACATCGTGACCGGCATCATGATTGGTTTTGCGACCCTGGTGATTGGCCGCATCGTGTCAGGTGAATGGCGTAAGCTGAATATCGGCACCGTGATCATTGCCCTGGCGCTGGTCGCGTTCTACGCAGGCGGCTGGGCGATTTAAGACCCAAAGACGGATCAAGGTGGGTTAGCGCTATGCGGCCCACCTTTTTTGTGTGCGAAATTTGGTTTTTCTACACTCTTCTGTTTGCTGTCAGTCACAACGCCACAGTAAGAAAGAAGGGGGTAAGATTTGTCCTAAAGTCATGAAAAGATTGTTTAGTTTGTAAGCCATCTCCCTGATAGCAATGTTAAACATAAGTGTTTAAGCCATTGGGTCTATCAGTTATTCACAACACATCATAAATATTTCTTATATTGTTAAAAATGTAAAAAACATAAAATATTTGTCAAATGCAGCGACGTGAATACTGGCGCGTGCACCTTGACTCATTGATCTTCATTCAGAATTAACCATTGGTTCAGAGTACTTTCCATTAGGAGGTAAATATTTTACATATTTTATTTTCCCTGGCCGTTTTTTTTGACTGGTTATAAAAAATTAACATAGTAAATCACCAGGTCTTTTCCCCTGTGCTGAAATTTACTTCGCTTCGACATGCATGGTATTATAAAAGTATTTATTATCAATGGATTATGTTTTTGCGTGTTGTCATAAATCAAGATGAAAGGCTCCTCATTTGACAAATTTTAAAGATAATGACATTTTTGAACTATTAATCACTCTTTAAGTATTTTCATTTTCCGTCTGAATTATTACATGGGAATCATTCACTGAGTTTATATATTGGTTGTGCCAATTTGAATGTGGCACTTTGTTTCGGTGGCAGGAAATACTCGGGGTTACTTCTCTCTGATGTGAAGGCCGACGTAACCAGAGTTAAAAGAGAATCATTAAGGGGATATTAAAATGATTGAAAATCTCAATGTATGGGAGTTAAGCAGAACGGAAAATGCTTTGATTCAGCAGGAAGTAATGAAGATAGCAAAAGGATTTTGTGCAATATTGGGAAAGTTTTGCGAGATCATGATCACTGACGGCACGGATGACAGAGTGATTATCGCAATAGAAAATCCAAAAGGAGATAATATGCCAGGCAAACGCCTGGCGGAGATGCCCGCTCCCGAGAATCAGGTGAGCCTGTATACCGATATTGTTGTCAGTCCTTCCATTACCACCGGGAACGGTGCACCGTTGTATAAATGCATGGATATTGCAATCAGAAACAGTCGTTCGGAAGTGGTGGCGCACCTCATCTGCACATTTGATATGACGGTTCTCAATGAAGTGAATGTGCTGCTGCAAAAACTCACGCAGTTTACGTTCGGTGATGTTCACTGTGATAGCTCATCAGAAGAGAGGGAATCTGCAAATTTGTCTTATTGTTTACAACATCGAATTGATGAATATTGCATGAAGAAGTGTAAAAAACCCCGAGAAATGAAAGGTAAAGAGAGAAACGATCTGATTGTGCATCTTTACCATCTGGGGGGATTAAATGCCTGGGGAGCTATCAATGAAACAGCGAGGATCCTCAACGTTTCCAGAGTCACGGTGTATAACGCATTGAAAGAAGTACGAGGCAAATAAAATTCCTGTTTATCAATTGAAATGAGCAGGCAAATCAGTATGCCTGCTCATGCCACTGCCTTTCTTTTTATGTATTTCTTTAGTACGTTGCAAGCTCAGGGCCAGAGTAACGGGCATTCATTGTATAATATTTCCCGATGAGATAGCCGCCGCCATACCACATAATATTATTGTATTTGAAGATCACCCCATCATCATTGCGAATAAAGTGATAACCATCACTACTGATAAAATCTAATTCATCTTCCGTCAGGTTAACCACTTTGTATTGCTGCGGACTTCCATTATAGAGTTCATTAAAGTGTCGCAGATAATAGGGCGCAAAAGTGGTAAACAGTTGTTGGATCTGGTAACCGTACTCTTCAGGCGTGAGACCGTGTTTTTTTGCCAGTTCGATGGCGATGAATACGTAGAAATCGGCATTTGCTTTGGCGGCGCTCAGTTTGGTTTTCAGGTACTGCTGTAGCCGGGCATCGTCCATCTTCCATTTTGGTGAGGAGGGTGTTGCTGCCGGAGCATTTTTGCTTTTTTTCTCCCTGGCCGGTGGCGCAATAGCGATGGCAAAATCTGATAATGTTACTAAAGAGAACACTGAAGATGATACATAAGCGGCGCAGGCTGCGGCTTGTAATTTCTTATCGCCATTGACCAATAAGGATAAATTGCTGCCCTTGGCCGGAATTTTGCTGGAATCAATCGACAATCCTTTTAGCCAATCGTTGGCCTGTGACTGGGATAATTGTCCCTGTGCTAAGGCGCAGATCCCTTTAATCATTTTGTTATCAGGATCATTGGGAAATACCGGTGTCATCGCCGCGATGGTATTTTGGATAAAGGGAAGCGCTGGCATCTCCACTGCATAACTGCGAAGGGACGGTTTGGCTTCGGTCGGTTTCGGACTCATGGACGCAGAGGCTTTAGGATTAGCAAATATCTTATCAAGGCTGAAAAGAAGCGCTAAAAAAAGCAGGAGCAGGGCAACGTTTCTGAGAGGCAGATAATTTCGCATATTCTTTTATTCCATTTGCATGATCATTTGATAAATGCCCGATCGATTTGCAGCAATCTGAGACACTCTTTTTCGCTGTTTACCCGGCATGAGTCGATGGTCACGGGGGGTGGCAGCTGTTGCAGGCAATTCTCAGGTTTGAAATAAAACGACCGGGCCACCATTTTTTTATCAAACAGGACTTTGTACTGGCACTGAAGCGGCTGCTGGTCCGTGCGTGGAAAATTAAACAAATAATCCCACTCACGAACGTTAACCATCCCTTCTGAGAAGTGTGGGTGTCCAATAAGCTGTTGAATTTGTGCTTTATTCATTCCTGCTGAGATCTTCTCCAGGGCCACAATATCGACATAACTTCCGCCTTTAAATGAGGCGTTCTGCGGAGCAGGGAAGACAGGCTTTGCCGCTTTCCCCTCGTTATCAGGGTGGCTCAACGAGCAGGCGCTGAGCAGAGATAACAGGAGTGGTGCGGCGGCAGCGGCGAACACTAATTTGATCGTCATTCTTTAAACTCCGGGTTAACAAAAGGCGACCCCGATCGGGCCGCCTGAAAGAGAATTCACTCACCACTGAAGGCCGATACCCACGCCAACACCGGCATCTCCTTGTGTATTTGTGGAGGCTTGCATTTTCGTGACCCAACGACCATTGTCGGAAACCTTCGAGAACCCCAGAGCGATGGCGGCCTCACTGCGGTAGCTGCCGGAAGCCAGAGTGACCATGCTGCCACCCGGTGAGGTCGGTTGTGGCTGGTTGGCCATGGCCATTGCACTGGCTACCCCAGCGCTGAGGACATCATCCTGCTTATACAATTCGCCTCGCAAATCAGCGACCTGGTTATCGGTGTAAGCTCTGGAATTATCGACGCTATTTTTGAGCTGCGAATAGTTCACCGCGTCGGTATTTCGCGTCCCGGCAGCCACATTAGTGATCTGACGTTCCTCACCCAGACTTCCGACAGACACGCTGTTGCTGCGATCGGCAACGGAATTCGCGCCTAGCGCCACGGAGTTTTCTGCCGAAGCCGCAGCATTTGTCCCCAGTGCGGTGCTGTTTTTACCTGTTGCTCGCGCCCCAGCGCCGCCTGCAGTGGCATTTTCCCCGACTGGCTGTGGGCTGGCTCGCTTGCTGGTATTATTCACCTGGAACATGCCCGCCTTACCGCCCATAAGGTTGGTCACATTATTTTTGGTTTCCGCGATATCGCCACTGATGTTATTGACGGTTGTATCGGTATAGCGGTTAGCCTGCTCAACAGCCCCATCCAGCTGACGTAAGTTCACGGCATCTGTTGCATTCTTGCCGTCTGCCACGTTGCTTAACGTTCTGGTGGTATTGGTTTGTGCGTTACCAATGGATACCGTCCCCGCGCTGTTGTTTAGCGCTCCGGAATACTTGCCGGTGTAGGTTTCTGCGCCACGGCCGCCGTCTGAGGACTGGCTGCCCAACGCCACGCTATTGGTTGCCGATGCGGTAGCACCATCCCCCATTGCTATCGCGCCTTCGCCTGACGCTTTGGCCTGCGGTCCTACGGCGATGGCGTTCGCCCCAGAGGCCACCGAGTCAGCCGCAGTAGAATTGGTGTGGAAGTACTTGATCCCGCCTCCGGTAGTAATGGTACGCATCGCAATACCCAGATTGGTGACTTCGGTATTGGTGGCAAAGAGCTGACTGCCGTTGACCGCGTCGGTGCTGGTGGCGCTGAGGCGTCCGGCGGCGACGTTGGTCACCTGCCGCTCTGCTCCCGCACGGCCCACGCTGATGACGCTGGTGGGGGCGCCACCGGCATAGGTATAGGCGGTGCCGTTGATGGCGCTGCTGGCAAACGGATTCGCCGCAGCCGTGGTGGAGCCGCTGCCAAGCGCGACGCTGTCAGCAATGCTGGCAACGGCACCATTGCCAATTGCGATGCCGTTGGTGGCGGTGGCGCTGGCGGCAGGTCCGACCGCCACGCTGTCAGTGCCGCTGGCGCTGCTGTCGGCCAGGGTGGAGTTGGTATGGAAGTACTTGATGCCACTGCCATTGTTGACGATGTTATTTACTGTAGAACCGACGTTAGCCAGTTCGCTGTTGGTGGCAAACAGCTGGCTGCCGTTCACTGCGTCGGTGCTGGTGGCGCTGAGGCGTCCGGCGGCGACGTTGGTCACCTGCCGCTCTGCTCCCGCACGGCCCACGCTGATGACGCTGGTGGGGGCGCCACCGGCGTAGGTATAGGTCGTGCCGTTGATGCTGCTGCTGGCGAACGGATTCGCCGCAGCCGTGGTGGAGCCGCTGCCAAGCGCGACGCTGTCAGCAATGCTGGCAACGGCACCATTGCCAATTGCGATGCCGTTGGTGGCGGTGGCGCTGGCGGCAGGTCCGACCGCCACGCTGTTAGTGCCACCGGCGGTGCTGTCGGCCAGGGTGGAGTTAGTATGGAAGTACTTGATGCCACTGCCGTTATTGACGATGTTGTTTACTGTAGAACCGACGTTAGCCAGTTCGCTGTTGGTGGCAAAGAGCTGGCTGCCGTTGACCGCGTCGGTGCTGGTGGCGCTGAGGCGTCCGGCGGCAACGTTGGTCACCTGACGCTCTGCTCCCGCACGGCCCACGCTGATGACGCTGGTGGGGGCGCCGCCGGCGTAGGTATAGGTCGTGCCGTTGATGCTGCTGCTGGCGAACGGATTCGCCGCAGCCGTGGTGGAGCCGCTGCCAAGGGCGACGCTGCCCGCGGTGCTGGCGGTTGCGCCATTGCCCAGCGCCACGGTATTCGCGGCAGTCGAACTGGCAACCGGGCCGATGGCCACGCTGTTAGTGCCACCGGCGGTGCTGTCGGCCAGGGTGGAGTTAGTATGGAAGTACTTGATGCCACTGCCGTTATTGACGATGTTATTTACTGTAGAACCGACGTTAGCCAGTTCGCTGTTGGTGGCAAACAGCTGGCTACCGTTGACCGCGTCGGTGCTGGTGGCGCTGAGGCGTCCGGCGGCGACGTTGGTCACCTGCCGCTCTGCACCGGCAGATCCGACACTGACCACACTGGCAGGCGTGCCGCCGGCATAGGTATAGGCGGTGCCGTTGATGGCGCTGCTGGCAAACGGATTAGCCGCGGCGGTGGTGGAGCCGCTGCCAAGGGCGACGCTGCCCGCGGTGCTGGCGGTTGCGCCATTGCCCAGCGCCACAGCATTCGTGGCAGTCGAACTGGCAACCGGGCCGATGGCCACACTGTTTGTACCGCCAGCGGCGCTGTCGGCCAGGGTGGAGTTGGTGTGGAAGTACTTGATGCCACTGCCGTTATTGACGATGTTATTGACGGTGGTCCCCAGGCTGGTGACCGAACTGTTGGTGGCAAACAGCTGGCTGCCGTTGACCGCGTCGGTGCTGGTGGCGCTGAGGCGTCCGGCGGCGACGTTGGTCACCTGCCGCTCTGCACCGGCGGATCCGACGCTGACCACACTGGCGGGGGCGCCACCGGCATAGGTATAGGCGGTGCCGTTAATGGTGCTGCCGGTCACCGCCGTCGCGGCAGCAGTGGTGGAGCCGCTGCCGAGGGCGACGCTGCCCGCGGTGCTGGCGGTCGCGCCATTACCCAGCGCGACAGCATTCGCGGCGGTCGAACTGGCAACCGGGCCGATGGCCACGCTGTCAGTGCCGGTGACGGTGCTGTCAGCCAGAGTCGAATTAGTATGGAAGTACTTGATGCCACTGCCGTTATTGACGATGTTATTGACCGTCGTGCCCAGACTGTTGATCGAGGTGTTGGTGGCAAACAGCTGACTGCCGTTGACCGCGTCGGTGCTGGTGGCGCTGAGGCGTCCGGCGGCGACGTTGGTCACCTGACGCTCTGCACCGGAAGAACCGACACTGACCACACTGGCAGGCGTGCCGCCGGCATAGGTATAGGTGGTGCCGTTGATGGCGCTGCTGGCAAACGGATTCGCGGCGGCGGTGGTGGAGCCGCTGCCAAGGGCGACGCTGCCCGCGGTGCTGGCAACCGCGCCATTGCCCAGCGCGACAGCATTCGTGGCGGTGGAACTGGCAACCGGGCCGATGGCCACGCTGTCAGTGCCGGTGACGGTGCTGTCAGCCAGAGTCGAATTAGTATGGAAGTATTTGATGCCACTGCCGTTATTGACGATGTTATTGACGGTGGTCCCCAGGCTGGTGACCGAACTGTTGGTGGCAAACAGCTGGCTGCCGTTGACCGCGTCGGTGCTGGTGGCGCTGAGGCGTCCGGCGGCCACGTTGGTCACCTGCCGCTCTGCACCGGCGGATCCGACGCTGACCACGCTGGCGGGGGCGCCACCGGCATAGGTATAGGCGGTGCCGTTAATGGTGCTGCCGGTCACCGCCGTCGCGGCAGCGGTGGTGGAGCCGCTGCCAAGGGCGACGCTGCCCGCGGTGCTGGCGGTTGCGCCATTGCCCAGCGCGACAGCATTCGCGGCGGTGGAACTGGCAACCGGGCCGATGGCCACACTGTTTGTACCGCCAGCGGCGCTGTCGGCCAGGGTGGAGTTGGCGTGAAAGTACTTGATGCCACTGCCGTTATTGATGTTATTGACGGTGGTGCCCAGGCTGGTGACCGCGCTGTTGGTGGCAAACAGCTGGCTGCCGTTGACCGCGTCGGTGCTGGTGGCGCTGAGGCGTCCGGCGGCGACGTTGGTCACCTGCCGCTCTGCACCGGCAGATCCGACACTGACCACACTGGCAGGCGTGCCGCCGGCATAGGTATAGGCGGTGCCGTTGATGGCGCTGCTGGCAAACGGATTAGCCGCAGCCGTGGTGGAGCCGCTGCCGAGGGCGACACTGCCCGCGGTGCTGGCGGTCGCGCCATTACCCAGCGCGACAGCATTCGTGGCAGTCGAACTGGCAACCGGGCCGATGGCCACACTGTTTGTACCGCCAGCGGCGCTGTCGGCCAGGGTGGAGTTGGTGTGGAAGTACTTGATGCCACTGCCGTTATTGATGTTATTGACGGTGGTCCCCAGGCTGGTGACTGCACTGTTGGTGGCAAACAGCTGGCTGCCGTTGACCGCGTCGGTGCTGGTGGCGCTGAGGCGTCCGGCGGCGACATTGGTCACCTGACGCTCTGCACCGGCAGATCCGACACTGACCACACTGGCGGGCGTGCCGCCGGCATAGGTATAGGCGGTGCCGTTAATGGTGCTGCCGGCAAACGGATTAGCCGCAGCCGTGGTGGAGCCGCTGCCGAGGGCGACACTGCCCGCGGTGCTGGCAACCGCACCGTTGCCCAGCGCCACGGTGTTCGTTGCCGCCGCACTGGCCGAGGTACCGATAGCCGTGCTGTTCGCACCTGCAGCATTAGCCAAAGTACCATAGGCTGAACTGAAGCTGCCTGTGGCCTGAGAGCTGACTCCTGTTGCTGTACTGCGATCGCCTGATGCATTAGCCAAAGTACCATAGGCTGAACTGTAGTTGCCGGTGGCCTGTGAACTGGCGCCTACAGCAGAAGCGCGATCGCCGCTTGCATTTGAGTTGACGCCAACTGCCGTTGCTGCATTGTTGTTGGTGTTAGTCCCGGCGATGGCATTACTGCCGATGGCCGTTGAGTAGGTAAAGGCCTTTGACCGCGTGCCTATTGCGGTTGTTGAACCATATGACACATTACCGTTACCTGTTGCCACACTGCCAAGGCCAATACTGATCGCTTCACTCCCCTGAGTCTGGGCGCCCGGGTTAGTGGCAGTACCATCGCCGCCACCGATCGCGATACTGCCTGTGCCATTGGCTGAGGTATAAGAGCCTAATGTAACGGAATTGTTGCCTACCGCGTTGGCAACCGGGCCGATGGCAATACTGTTTGTTCCTGTAGGAGTGCTATCCGCCAGCGTGGAGTTGGCGTGAAAATACAGCGTTCCTGTTTGACTAAGATCGGTGAGCTGACTGTAATTAACGGCATCAGTGGGATTCGTCCCTGGGGCCAGCGACAGAATCTTATTGTTCGACATGGTTAACGTTGCCAGTGAAATAAGGCCTGTGTTGGTGATGTTTAGCTTCGTGGAGCCGCCAGCCCCCATATTGACGGTATTTGGGTTTATCACATTGACCCAGGCTCCGTAGTTTCCCGCACTGTCATAGGAGACCATGCCGACCTGGAGATTCCCTCCAGCAGAGTTACATAAACCGACATTGTTGGTTACAGGACCCGTGGTTACTGTAGAGTTAAAGCATGGGCCCGCTGCCCCCACACTATTAAAAATGCCAGATGAATAAGAATTGGGGGGGGCTGCGGCCAACACCACAGGGCTTATTCCTGCGGTCAAACTCATTAGTACCGAAAGTGACAATTTTCGCAGTAAGCAATATTTACTTTTTTTCTTTACCGGTTTTGTTAATTTACTTTCACTTTTTTGACCTTTTACTCTTGCCAGTTCAGATACGACAACCCAACATTGCAAAGATGCATTCCAGATAACGTTAAATATTGTGTTCATGGTAGTAATACGGCAGGTGCCCCTCATAATAGATACATTAGCAGGTAGTCATTTGGAATGACCTTTAGTTTATAAAGAAAAACGTCGTGTTAAATATGTTTTATATTTAACATTTTCTTTTTTTTGATATGTGATAGCGCTTGCGCTTTTTTTATTTATAAAGTTTTTAACTATTTTTGTTTTATATTACAGATTTAACAAAGCATATGTTTAATTTTTTACTTGAGTGTGGCTGGAGTCGTTCCTTAAATGTGGATGTTTTAAATATAATTAGCACATATATTATATGTGGGTAAGTTTTTTTTATTTAGTCATGTCTCAATGATATTAAAATGCCTTGGCTGGAGAGCACAGGCTAATGTTCAGGGTAGATTTTTAACGTCAAGGAACTTATCAATTTTGTGATCCAGATGGTATATTCGACCTTATTGCCTGCGTTAAGTCGCCAGGGTTAGAATCTAAGGAAAGCATGGAAATTTTCTTCACAATACTGATCATGATCCTTCTGGTCTCCCTCTCTGGGGTGATCACCCGTGTACTCCCCTTCCAGATCCCACTGCCGCTGATGCAAATCGCCATCGGTGCGCTGCTGGCGTGGCCGACGTTTGGGCTGCACGTTGAGTTTGATCCGGAACTGTTCCTCGTTCTCTTTATTCCGCCGCTGCTGTTTGCCGATGGCTGGAAGACGCCGACGCGTGAGTTTATCGAGCACGGGCGTGAGATTTTCGGCCTCGCGCTGGCATTAGTATTAGTGACCGTTGTCGGCATCGGCTTCCTGATTTATTGGGTGGTGCCGGGCATTCCGCTGATCCCGGCGTTTGCGCTGGCGGCTGTGCTATCACCGACCGATGCCGTTGCGCTCTCTGGCATTGTTGGCGAAGGGCGCATTCCCAAGAAAATCATGGGGATTTTGCAGGGTGAAGCGTTGATGAATGACGCCTCAGGCCTGGTGTCGCTGAAATTTGCGGTGGCTGTTGCGATGGGCACCATGGTGTTCAGCGTCGGAGGCGCCAGCCTGGAATTTCTGAAAGTCGCCATTGGCGGTATTCTTGCCGGGTTTGTGGTGAGCTGGCTGTATGGGCGTTCGATGCGTTTTCTCAGCCGTTGGGGCGGTGATGAACCGGCGACACAGATTGTGTTGCTGTTCCTTCTGCCGTTTGCCTCTTATCTGTTTGCGGAACACATTGGGGTGTCTGGCATTCTCGCCGCCGTCGCGGCAGGGATGACCATCACCCGTTCCGGCGTGATGCGCACCGCGCCGCTGGCGATGCGTCTGCGTGCAAACAGCACCTGGGCAATGCTCGAATTTGTCTTTAACGGCATGGTGTTCCTGCTGTTGGGTTTGCAGTTGCCAGGTATCCTCGAAACGTCGCTGGTGGCGGCTGAAGCCGATCCGAACGTTGAAACCTGGATGTTGTTCGCAGACATCATCCTAATCTACGCCGCGCTAATGATCGTCCGTTTCGGCTGGTTATGGACTATGCAGCGTTTCAGCCAGCGTTTCCTGAAGAGAAAACCTATGGAGTTTGGAAGCTGGAGCACGCGTGAGCTGCTCATTGCTTCTTTCGCCGGGGTTCGTGGGGCAATTACCCTCGCCGGTGTGCTGTCGATTCCGCTTCTCCTGCCGGATGGCAGCGTCTTTCCTGCACGTTATGAGCTGGTGTTCCTTTCCGCTGGGGTGATTCTGTTCTCGCTGCTTGTGGCGGTGGCGGTGATGCCGATTCTGCTTCAGCGCATCGAGGTAGCCGATCACTCTCAGCAGCATAAAGAAGAGCGTCTGGCACGAGCCGCGACCGCAGAAGTGGCGATTGTCGCCATTCAGAAAAAAGCGGAGCGCATGGCGGTGGACACGGAAGAGAACATCGACAATCAGCTTCTGACCGAAGTCAGCTCGCGAGTGATTGGTAATTTACGTCGCCGTGCGGACGGGCGAAATGATGTGGAAACGTCGATGCTGGAAGAATCGCTGGAGCGACGCTTCCGTCTCTCAGCATTACGCTCAGAACGCGGTGAGCTTTACCATCTTCGTGCCACACGCCAAATCAGCAACGAAACGCTGCAAAAGCTGCTGCATGACCTCGATTTGCTGGAAGCGCTGTTGATTGAAGATCAGTAATAAATTCCCCCATTAAGGCGACTTAATGGGGGAATTACGTTACCCGTTACTGAAGGTCAACGTTTTTACTGCCAAAGAACCAGGTCAGTACAAAGCCTGCAAGATAGGAAATCAGGATGCCCGCCACGTAGACCGCCATCCCGACGAAGATGCCCTGAGAAGAGGTCATCAGCGGAATCGACACCAGACCGGACGGCCCGAACACCGTGTTCAGGCCTATCGGCAGACCGAGCCACGACACCAGACCGATAAAGAAGCCACCCACCGCACCGCCGAGACAGGCCGTGATAAACGGTTTCAGGCGCGGCAGGGTGACACCGTAAATCAGAGGTTCACCGATACCCAGCAGACCCGGGAAGATAGCGCCTTTAATCTGACCACGCAGCACAGAACCCTGCTTAGCGCGGAAGTAGAGCGCCAGTGAAGCACCGACCTGTCCCGCACCGGCCATCGCCAGAATCGGGAACAGGGAGTTAAAGCCCTGCGCATCCATCAGCGCGAAGTACACCGGAACGAAGCCCTGGTGAATACCAAACACCACCGCAATCAGGAACAGACCAGCCAGCAGCGCGGTACCGAACGGGTTGCCGTTGAGGTGCAGGAACAGCCAGGACATGCCTTTAAACAGCTCGCCGCCAATCGGCATAATCACGGTGAAGGTGATAGCGCCAGTAATCAGCAAGGTGATGGCTGAGGTCAGGATCATATCCAGATCGTCGTGAATGAAACGACGCACCTGGCGCTCAATCCACGCGCCCAGAATACAGGCCAGCAGCACGCCGATAATGTTGCCGCGTGGGTCAATCGTCAGGCCGAAGAAATCCTGCATGCCCGCGTAGTAGCCCACTTTGCCTTCCGGCACGTAGCGCAGAATAAACAGCGACGCGATAATTGCCCCGTTCACACCGGAACCGCCGAAAGCTTTCTGGGTGTTGAAGCCAATCAGGATGCTCAGGAAGGTGAACAGGCCGATGCTGAACACTTTCATGTAGGCGATAAGCTCGGCCATCCAGCTGGCTGGCGTGTCGAAAATCTGTTGCAGCAGGGTGGCGATACCCAGCAGCAGGCCCGCAGCGATGAAGCCCGGGATAAGCGGCGTAAAGATGGTGGCGAACTTGGTCAGGAAGTTGTGAACAGCGCTGTTTTGCTTGCCCTTCATCTTCGCTTTATTCTCGCTGGCCTGAGATTTCAGGTTGGCGTCTGTCGCAGGTGCAGCGGTTTCACCGCCTTCTGCTTTGATCATCTCATTCATCATCTCGCTGGCCGTTTGCGCTTTGCCTGGGCCGAGAATGATTTGCAGCTGATCGTCACCGTTAATGACACCCATCACGCCCGGTACGGCTTTCAGTTTGTCGATATCCACCGCATCGCGGTTAACCAGCGTCAGGCGCAGGCGCGTCATGCAGTTGCCGCAGGCGCTGATATTTGATTTCCCGCCAGAAAGGTGTAGCAGTTGCTCAATCATTGAGCTTGTTATTTTAGCCATCAGTTAGTTGCTCCCAATTCCTTGTATGGCGCGACGAATAAAGCCGTTATTGCTGGACAGCAGCTCGCTGGCATCTGCGGCGCTCACACCGGCCAGAATCATCACAATGGCCGTTTTGCAGTGACGGTTGCAGGCATTCAGCGCATTTTCCGCTTCTGCTGGGGGGCACTCAGTGGCCTGCACCACGATGTTGACCTGACGTTGCAGCAGCTTGGCGTTAGTGGCTTCCACGTCCACCATCAGATTGCCGAAGACTTTACCGGAGCGGATCATCGCGCCTGTCGTCAGCATGTTCAGGATCAGTTTTTGTGCGGTGCCCGCTTTCATGCGGGAGGAGCCGGTGACCACTTCTGCGCCAACCAGCGGTTCGATGGCGATGTCGGCGATTTTGCCAATTTCGCTGCCGCGGTTACAGGCGATAGCGCCAACAGTTGCGCCGACGCTGCGGGCATAATTCAGTGCGCCAATAACGTAAGGTGTGCGGCCGCTGGCGGCGATACCCACCACCACATCACGCTCGTTGAGGGCCAGATCGCGCAGATCCTGCTCGCCCATCTGCGGGCTATCTTCGGCATTTTCTACCGCCTGAAGGATAGCGGTATGGCCCCCTGCAATCAGACCCACCACCATTTCACGTGGCGTGCCGTAAGTTGGTGGGCATTCACTCGCATCCAGAATGCCCAGACGGCCGGAAGTCCCCGCACCGCAGTAAATCAGACGGCCGCCGTTGGCGAACGTGTAGGTGATGGCATCCACGGCTTTCGCGATGGCAGGCAGCTGTTCTTCAACCGCCAGAGCGACTTTTTTATCTTCCTCGTTGATCACCTTCAGCATGTCCAGGGTGGACAGGTTATCGATGTTTTCGCTGGCCAGGTTGCGGCTTTCGGTGGTCAGGGTGGATAAATCAATTTTCATAACGGCCTCAATGAAGAATGTCTTTCATGGCTGGAATAATATATTCCAATAATATCGATAAGAAGTAATATTTTATCCCTTCTCAGGAAACTGTGATCCCGGTCAACCTGAAAGGTCGCGATCGCCGCCTTCATACGTTGAAACGAGATGAAAGGGTGCCATGCGTGGGGGAATGTCTTATCATTTTAAACCCAGTTTGAGCCAGCCGACCCGAGCGATTGATTGCCGCTATATGAAACACATCAACACTATTCTGCATAACAAAGGCCTGTTCACGCCCGGCGAACGTAAGATCGCGGATTTCATCATTGAAAACCCGGGGCGAGTAAAACAGTTCTCTTCACCAGAGCTTGCCGACGTGCTTGGCATCAGCCAGTCGAGCATTATCAAATTCGCGCAGAAGCTGGGTTTTAAGGGCTTCACCAACTTTAAAATTGCGCTGGTGGAAGAGTGGGGCCAGCAAAGCATCGAACGTAAGAACGATGTGGCTTACATCCATAATGAAATCAACAGTGAAGATACTTTCCCGGACATCGCCGAGAAGCTGATGCTGGAAAAACAGCAGGCGCTGCGTGACACCACTCAGGGTCTGGATTTCAGCAAGCTCCAGCAGGTTGTCGAACTGATTCGCCAGGCTGGGCGTGTGCAAATTACCGCCATTGGCGGCTCGTCGCTGATTGCTAAAGACCTGGCCTATAAGCTGATGAAAATTGGCTATCCGGTGATGAATGAAATGGACAGCCACGTGCAAATCACCGTTGCACAATCGCTGACCGCAGCCGATGTGCAGATTGCTATCTCGTTTTCCGGCAGCCGCCGTGAAGTGCAGGTGGCTGCAGAAACGGCCAAAACGCGAGGCGCAAAAATCATCGCACTGACTTCGCTGCACCAGTCGCCGCTGCGCCAGGTGGCGGATGTGACGCTGGACACCATTGCCGATGGCAGTAAAACCCACAGTTCTTCCATTGCCGTGCGCACTGCGCAACACACGCTGATTGATTTGCTGTTTGTTTGCCTGTTACAGCAGGGCGAGGAAGACCGCAGAGAGTTGATCGAGCAGAGTCGTAAGCTGGTGGAAAAACTTTAATTTTTGCCCAATGGCGCTACGCTTATCGGGCCTGGGTGACTTGCAGGCCCTGCAAACGAAGTGCCGCCGGGCAATTCAGCTGTACGCTAAGGGAATTACTGCACGTCCAGCGCCCATTTCAGGAACGTTTTTCGCTGTTTCGCATCACTTTGCAGATAGAGTTTCTGCATCGTTTTCATCGTGTCTGGATGGGATGAATCAAGCCCCGGGCAACCAAAACCCCTCACAGCATTTCAGCCAGGCTTGCGCACTGTGTGAAAGGTAGGAGCCTTCGCGCCAGATCATGCCCAGCTGCCAATTCAGTTCGCTGTTGAGCGGGATCCAACGCAGGGTATTTTTATCCAGCCGCTGGCAGATGGGTTCGGGCAAAATAGCCACGCCGACGCCTGCCTGAACCATGGCGGCCAAAAAATCCCACTGGCCGCTGCGTACGGCGATGCGCGGTTTGACATTGTGATCGGTGAATAACTGCATGAGCTGGCGGCTCAGGGCGAAATCTTCGTTGTAGATTAACAGCGGATGCGCCGCCAGCTGTTCAGGGCTTATTGATTCCACATCCAGCCAAACGCCTGAGCGTGGCACCAGCACGCACAAAGGGTGGCTGAATAACGGCAGGGTGGAAAGCCCGCTTTCTTCATCGACAGGCAGCGCGGTCATCGCCACATCCAATTCGCCGTTGATCACGGCCTGTTGCACGGTCAGGCCGCCAAACTCGGAAATTTTTAGCTCCACGCCAGGATAACGCTGACGATACAGGCTGATAGGCCCGGCCATCAACATGCCGACCATGGGCGGAATACCCAGACGCAGCAGGCCTTTGTGCAGATGGTTGATGTCGCTGAGCTCGGCTTCAAGCTGGCTAAATTCGGTCAGGATGGTCACGCCGCGTTCAAACACCACGCGCCCGGTGTCGGTCAGCAGCAGTTTGCGACCATCACGAATGAGAAGGGTACAGTTGAGTTCATCTTCCAGATTTTTCAGCATCTTGCTGATGGTCGGCTGCGTGACAAACAGCTTCTCTGCCGCGCGGGTAAAGCTCTGCTGGCGAACCACTTCGACGAAATAGCGCAGCGTTCTTATGTCCATGATTATTCCTCGAAACTATACCTTCAATGATTTTAATTCATTTCAGTCACGGTCGGCGTCTCACTATACTGAGCGCCTTCACTTTTTTCAGGAATTCCTTTCATGGCTGTGGCCTTAGGGCGTGTAACGCCTGCTGTCCTGCATCATCTTCAGGTTCCGGTGCAGGTGGTTCTGTACGCCGGTTTGTTTGTGTTGGCTGAACATCTGGTGGCGTGGTGCCATTTACCGTTGCCCGCCAATCTGGTGGGGATGGTGCTGCTGCTGGCGCTGATTGTTTGCCGTGTCGTGCCGCTGAAGTGGGTTCGCGCTGGGTCTCGCTGGCTGCTGGCTGAAATGCTGCTGTTCTTCGTGCCTGCGGTGGTCGCGGTGGTGAATTACGCCCAACTGTTGATGATTGATGGCTGGCGCATTTTTCTGGTTATCGCCCTGAGCACCATGATGGTGCTGGCCTCCACCGCCTGGGTGGTCGATAAAGTGTATCGTTATGAGCTGCGCAGGATGAACCATGAATAACTTCCAGCTCAGCGTGCTTTGCCTGGCCATCACTCTGGGGCTTTATTACGCCAACAAACGCCTGTATCGCCGTTTTCGCAAACTGCCACTGATGCCGCTGGTGTTCACGCCGATTTTACTGGTGCTGATGCTGGTCTTTGGCCACATTTCCTGGCAAAACTACATGGGCGAAGCGCACTGGCTGCTGTGGTTGCTGGGCCCGGCGACCATCGCGTTCGCGGTGCCGGTGTATGACAATCTGGCGGTCATCAAACGTCACTGGATGTCGCTGACGGCAGGCGTTACAACCGCAATCATTGTCGCCGTGACCAGTTCTGTCTGGCTGGCCCGTCTGTTCACTTTACCGGATGAAATTCAGCGCAGCCTGGCGGTGCGTTCCATCACCACGCCGTTTGCCCTGGCGGCAGCAAAATCGATTGGTGGGCAGCCAGAACTGGTGGCGCTGTTTGTGGTGATCACTGGGGTGTTCGGCATGGCGGTGGGCGATATCCTGTTTATGCGTCTGGCTATTCGTGAAGGGATGGCAAAAGGTGCAGGTTTTGGTGCCGCTTCGCACGGTGCTGGCACCGCGCGTTCCTACGAGCTAGGCCCGCAGGAAGGCGTGGTGGCCAGTCTGGTGATGATGTTATCCGGCGTGGTCACCGTGTTGGTGGCGCCGTTAGTCTCGCTGGTGATGTTTTAAACGCGAAACCAGTTCAAACTCGCGAAAGTTGACCGGGCGTTGCTGCTGCATGGAGATATTCCCCGCAATGCCCGTCAGAATCGACATTGCCCCGTCTCGATGATCGGCGGCTCGCTGCAGCGGGTCGTGACTCAGTTCACCAAACAGGTCGGCCAGCATGGCGTTATCACCACCGCCATGACCCCCTTCACCCAGAGTAAACTCTGCTTTCCAGGGGGCGGCGAACATCGGGAATACGGTGATATCGCACTGCTCCAGGCTGCCTTCGTGCTCGCGCTCTCCTCCGGCATTGACGTAGGAGTTCTCCACGATTTTCATCTCCAGCCGGCCTTTGCTGCCGTTAAAGACCACGTTCAGCCCTTCCCACGGCAAATAGGCATTGAGTGAATAGGTGAGCTGTACCTGATTCTGGTATTTCACCAGCACCGAGAGCGTGTCTTCGATGGTGATCCCATCGCTGAATACGCTTTGATCGCGGTAGTAATTATCTTCATGCTCAGCATCCAGATACAGCGCTTTGAGCTGCGGATTGTCGGCCATCTGCAGCGCAAAAGGATCATCTTTTGCAGCGGCATAACCCTCAGCACGAGGATAGAATTGAGTGACCCCACGTTGCTCAGCATTTTCGCGGCCATAAAAACGCAGCCCGCCTTCGGCGTAAACGCGCTCTGGATAGCTGCCAAGCCAGAAATTCATCAAGTCGAAATGGTGTGTGGATTTGTGCACCAACAGACCGCCGCTGTTGCGTTTTTCGCGATGCCAGCGGCGGAAGTAATCGGCGCCGTGCTCCGTATTCAGCAGCCATTCAAAATGCACCGAGTTGACCTGACCAATCACATCCTGCATCAGCAGTTCGCGCACTTTGCTGTGGTGCGGGGCATAGCGATAGTTAAATGCCACGCGTACCTGCCGCCCTGTTTGCTCAATCGCATCAAGAATGCGCAGCGCTCGCTGTTCATCAATGGTCATCGGCTTTTCGGTAATTACGTCGCACCCGGCGTGCAACGCCCGGACAATATAGTCATCGTGGGTGCGATCCAGAGTGGTGACGATAACGATATCCGGCTGCGTTTCACGGATCATCTCTTCAAACTGTGCCGCTTTCCAGGTGGAGACAGGCTCTGCACCTTCGTGCTTTAAAAGCTGATTGGCGTACTGCATTCGCGTCTGGTTGGTGTCGCAAAAGGCCACCATTCGGGCGTTATCTCGCCATTTCCCGCCAATAGCAGAAATGTATAACCCGGCACGACCGCCGGTGCCGACAAGCGCATATTTTTTCATATCCTTGTTACCCTTCAAAAAATGAATCATCGGATTGATGAAATAAAACAGTGTTTCATTTAACTTTGGGTACTGTAACGCGCTGAAGGAGAATAAAAATAAGCGGAGGGGAAAAATGTGATCCCCGGCGAAATCGCCGGGGAAGAGGGGATTAGTGCGCGCGGCCCTGTTCGATACCCAGACCGGTTTGTGAACGGATAAACTGCGCGCGGAACTGTTCGCGTTCGCGCAGGCCTTCTGCGGAGTTGTCGGTGGCGGAGAAGAACCAGATGCCGATAAAGGCCGCGGCAATGGAGAACAGCGCCGGGTACTCATACGGGAAAATCGCTTTCTCGTGACCGAGGATCTGCACCCAAATGGTTGGGCCGAGGATCATCAGAATGATCGCCGTCAACAGGCCGAGCCAGCCACCCATCATTGCGCCACGCGTGGTCAGCTTCGACCAGTACATGGAAAGCAGGATAATCGGGAAGTTGCAGCTCGCGGCAATCGAGAATGCCAGGCCCACCATAAAGGCGATGTTCTGTTTCTCGAACAGAATGCCCAGCAATATCGCCACCACGCCCAGCACCAGCACGGTGATTTTCGACACTTTCAGCTCATCACGCTCAGACGCGCCTTTGCGGAACACGTTGGCATAGAGGTCGTGCGAAACCGCCGATGCGCCCGCCAGCGTCAACCCGGCGACTACCGCGAGGATGGTGGCGAACGCCACGGCGGAGATGAAGCCCAGGAACAAGTTACCGCCGACAGCATCTGCCAGATGCACCGCCGCCATGTTGTTGCCGCCAATCAGTTGCCCTGCCGCGTCTTTAAACGCCGGGTTAGCGCCCACCAGCATGATGGCGCCAAAGCCGATGATAAAGGTCAGGATGTAGAAGTAACCCATAAAACCGGTGGCATAGAACACGCTTTTACGTGCCTCACGTGCATCGCTCACGGTGAAGAAACGCATCAGGATGTGTGGCAATCCGGCGGTACCAAACATCAGGCCAAGACCTAGCGAAAGTGCGGATATCGGGTCTTTCACCAACCCGCCAGGGCTCATGATCGCCGCGCCTTTCGGATGGACAGCCATCGCTTCGGTGAACAGATTGTTGAAGCTGAAGCCAACGTGCTTCATCACCATAAAGGCCATAAAGCTTGCACCGAACAGCAGCAGCACCGCTTTGATGATTTGTACCCACGTTGTGGCGAGCATGCCGCCAAACAGCACGTACATCACCATCAGCACGCCAACCAGCACCACCGCAACGTGGTAGTTCAGGCCAAACAGCAGCTCAATCAGCTTGCCCGCGCCGACCATCTGCGCAATCAAATACAGCGCCACGACAACCAGCGAACCGCAGGCAGACAGAATACGAATCGGCCCTTGTTTCAGGCGATATGAGGCGACATCGGCGAAGGTATAGCGCCCAAGGTTGCGCAGGCGTTCGGCAATCAGGAACAGAATAATCGGCCAGCCGACGAGGAACCCGAGCGAGTAAATGAGGCCGTCGTAGCCGGAGGTGTAGACCAGCGCGGAAATGCCGAGGAACGACGCGGCAGACATAAAGTCACCGGCAATCGCCAGCCCGTTCTGGAAACCGGTGATATTGCCGCCCGCGGTGTAGTAATCCCTACGCGATTTCACGCGTTTGGAGGCCCAATAGGTGATGTACAGCGTCAGCAGCACAAAGACCAGGAACATGATGATGGCTTCCCAGTTGGTCGGCTGACGCTCGACTGCGCCGGTAATGGCGTCAGCGGCGTTAGCCGCCAGTGGCAGCGTGGCGGCGAGTGCCGTCGTTAGCTTTTTCATGATGCTTTCACCTCACGCATAACCGACTTCGTCAGCCTGTCGAACTCGCCATTTGCCCGCCAGACATAAACACCGGTGAGCACAAAAGAAATCACAATCACGCCAATCCCGATAGGAATACCGCGTGTGACGCTGGTTCCAGCGTGCAGCGGCGTACCGAGCCAGCCAGGGGCGAAAGCAATCAGCAAAATAAAACCGACGTAGACAACCAGCATGATAAGGGACAGAAGGGTGGCAAACCGTTGCCGTTTTTCGACTAACTCCCTGAAATGCGCACTGTCTTCTATCTGCTGACAAATATCGTTATTCATCACAGAGTTTCTCCAGAGGTATTATGGGGACTTATTGTTTTGAGGGTGTAGCTCCCTCTCCCTAAAGGAGAGGGGACTAACCTGTAGGCCGGATAAGCGTAGCGCCATCCGGCATTGTATTGCCGGGCGGTACTGCGTTTGCCCGGCCTACGTTAGGGCATATGACTGTATAAATTTCGTTAAGAAGGCATCGTAATGGACTGCTTCTCTTCGAGCAGTTTTTCCACCACGCCCGGATCGGCCAGCGTCGAGGTATCGCCAAAGTTGCTGGTATCCCCGGCGGCGATTTTGCGCAGAATGCGGCGCATGATCTTACCGGAGCGGGTTTTCGGCAGCGAGTCAGTCCAGTGCAGCACGTCTGGCGTTGCCAGCGGACCAATCTCTTTGCGCACCCAGTTGCGCACTTCGGTATACAGCTCTGGCGTAGGCTCTTCGCCATGATTCAGGGTCACATAGGCGTAAATCGCCTGGCCCTTAATGTTGTGCGGGATACCCACCACTGCCGCTTCCGCGACTTTCGGGTGCGACACCAGCGCCGACTCAATTTCAGCCGTGCCCAGACGGTGACCGGAGACGTTCAGTACGTCGTCCACGCGTCCGGTTATCCAGTAATAGCCGTCTTCATCACGACGAGCGCCGTCACCGCTGAAATACATGTTTTTGAAGGTGGAGAAGTAGGTTTGCTCGAAGCGCTCGTGATCGCCAAACAGCGTACGCGCCTGGCCCGGCCAGGAGTCGACAATCACCAGGTTGCCTTCGGTCGCGCCTTCCTGCGGCTTGCCTTCGTTGTCCACCAGTGCAGGCTGCACGCCAAAGAAAGGACGCGTCGCGGAACCGGCTTTCAGCTCAATCGCGCCAGGCAGCGGGGTGATCATGAAACCGCCGGTCTCGGTCTGCCACCAGGTGTCCATCACCGGGCATTTTTCATTGCCGATTTTCTTCCAGTACCACTCCCAGGCTTCCGGGTTGATAGGCTCGCCCACGGAACCGAGGATGCGCAGGGAAGATCGGTCAGTACCTTGTACGGCTTTGTCGCCTTCCGCCATCAGTGCACGAATCGCCGTGGGGGCGGTGTAGAGAATGTTGACCTTGTGCTTGTCCACGACCTGGCTCATACGCGCTGGCGTTGGCCAGTTTGGCACGCCTTCGAACATCAACGTGGTTGCGCCACAGGCCAGCGGCCCGTACAACAGATAGCTGTGACCGGTGACCCAGCCCACATCTGCCGTACACCAGTAGATATCGCCCTGATGGTAGTCAAAGACATATTTAAAGGTGGTCGCGGCATACACCAGATAGCCACCGGTGGTGTGCAGCACGCCTTTCGGTTTGCCGGTCGAGCCGGAGGTGTAAAGGATAAACAGCGGGTCTTCAGCGCTCATTTCTACTGGCTGATGCTGATCGCTTGCCTTGTCGATAAGGTCGCTCCACCACAGGTCGCGTCCTTCGTGCCATTCGGTTTTCCCGCCGGTACGTTTGAGCACAACCACATGCTCAACGCTTTTCACATTCGGGTTTTTCAGGGCGTCATCGACGTTTTTCTTCAGCGGGATAGAACGGCCAGCGCGCAAGCCTTCATCGGCAGTGATCACCAGACGGGAGCTGGAATCGATGATACGGCCCGCGACGGCTTCCGGGGAGAACCCGCCGAAGATAACTGAATGCACGGCACCAATGCGCGCACAGGCGAGCATCGCGACAGCGGCTTCCGGCACCATCGGCATATAGATGGCCACCACGTCACCTTTCTTAATGCCCAACCCGGTCAGGACATTGGCGAAGCGGCAGACATCGCGGTGCAGTTCTTTATAAGTGATGTGCTTGCTAAGGCTTGCGTCGTCACCTTCCCAGATGATTGCTGTCTGGTCGCCGCGCTCTGCCAGATGCCTGTCGAGGCAGTTGGCCGCCAGATTGAGAGTGCCGTCTTCATACCATTTAATGGAGACGTTTCCCGGGGCGAAAGAGGTGTTTTTGACCTTACTGTACGGCTTGATCCAGTCGAGGATTTTGCCCTGGTCGCCCCAGAAGGTATCCGGGTCGCTGACGGACTGTTGATACTTCGCTTGATACTGTTCCGGGTTAATCAGGCAGTTTTCCGCAATGTTTGCGGGAATAGGGTGTTTATGGACCTGGCTCATGGCTTTTGCTCTCCTTATTAGAATGTTAAATATATGTCAAACAAAAGTTAATAATAGAGGTTTTGCAGGCTTTGTTTATTATTTGGGCGACAGATCACGCATTACTCGCAATGAATGAAAATCCATCAAATGAATCTTTTAAGGCGAATAATAACGGCAATGAATTTATAGTTTTTTCGCTTTAAAAAAGTTTTGCATAACAAAAGGTTATTTTTACTAACCAGACTTAATTCGCGCTAATCCCACTTTTGGCAGCCCAAAGCCCTGTTCTGAAAGGGTTGCGCAGCAGGCCGTACAGGTGGTACTGATACGGCGCGTCAAAAACTCCACTTATAGGCGCAACACAAATCATCTCTTTTCAATGGGCGCATCGAGGAAGTTTGTAGTGATGAAAAAAGCGAAAGTCAGCCTGGCCTGGCAGATCCTGCTGGCGTTGGTGCTGGGTATTCTTCTGGGCAGTTACCTGCATTATCAAAGTGACAGTCGTGAATGGCTGATTGCCAATTTGCTGTCACCGGCGGGCGATATCTTTATTCACCTGATCAAAATGATTGTGGTGCCAATTGTTATTTCGACGCTGGTGGTCGGGATTGCAGGCGTGGGCGATGCGAAGTCCCTGGGCCGTATTGGCGCCAAAACCATTATCTATTTTGAAATCATCACCACCGTTGCCATCGTGCTGGGCATTACGCTGGCGAACGTCTTCAAGCCAGGCGCTGGCATTGATATGTCACATCTGGCGACTGTCGATATTTCGAAATATCAGAGCACCACGGCGGAAGTGGCAAGCCACGCGCATGGCCTGATGGGCACTATCCTGTCGCTGGTGCCGACCAACATCTTCGCGTCGATGGCGAAAGGTGAAATGTTGCCGATCATCTTCTTCTCGGTGCTGTTTGGCCTGGGCCTGTCTTCATTGCCCGCCACGCATCGTGAGCCGCTGGTGACAGTGTTCCGTTCTGTGTCGGAAACGATGTTTAAAGTCACTCACATGGTGATGCGTTATGCCCCGGTTGGGGTGTTCGCGTTGATTTCTGTCACCGTCGCAAACTTCGGTTTTGCCTCGCTGTTGCCGCTCGCCAAACTGGTTATTCTGGTATATGCCGCAATAGTCTTCTTCGCGCTGGTGGTGCTGGGCGCGGTGGCGAAACTGTGCGGGCTGAGCATCTGGATTTTGATTCGTATCCTCAAAGATGAACTGATTCTGGCGTACTCCACGGCGAGCTCAGAGAGCGTGCTGCCGCGAATTATCGAGAAGATGGAAGCCTACGGTGCACCGCCGTCAATCACCAGTTTCGTGGTGCCGACCGGCTATTCCTTTAACCTTGATGGTTCCACGCTGTACCAAAGTATTGCCGCGATTTTCATCGCTCAACTGTACGGTATCGATCTCTCGATCGGCCAGGAAATCATTCTGGTGCTGACGCTGATGGTGACCTCGAAAGGCATCGCAGGCGTGCCGGGCGTTTCGTTCGTTGTGCTGTTGGCCACGCTGGGTAGTGTGGGAATTCCGCTGGAAGGATTGGCATTTATCGCCGGTGTCGACCGTATTCTCGACATGGCGCGTACGGCGCTGAACGTGGTGGGTAATGCGCTGGCAGTGCTGGTGATTGCCAAGTGGGAACACAAATTCGACCGCAAAAAAGCGCTGGCCTATGAGCGTGAAATGCTGGGGAAATTTGATAAGACCGCGAACCATTAAGGTCAACATGCCGGATGGCGCTAGCGCTTATCCGGCCTACAAATGATCTGGGCCACACACGGTTTGTAGATTGGGTGTTACGGCAATATTTTTTGTAGGCCGGGCAAACGTAGTGCCGCCCGGCGTTTTACTCGCCGCTCAACCTGTCAAAATCCTCGCAACCCTCATCATTCCCTTCCACACAGCTGACGTTATACCAGTTCAACGCTTTCTGTTTATTCGGCTGAATAAAGCCCGGCTCACCCAGCTCGAAGATTTTAGCCGCCCAGTATTCGGCATAGCCAGAGCGCGACAGCATCGAACTGCTCTTAAAGAACTCGGTGGCTTTTGCATCGTCTTCTTTGACTTCGCCGCCGTTGGCGTAAATCAGCCCCAGCAGCATTTGGGCATCGACGGCGGCATCGCTGTCCCGGTTTTCTGCCGCTTTTTGCAGCAGCGTCATGGCGCGTGGGTAATCGGTTTTTCCCGCATGGCTGTTTAACAGGGTATGCGCGAGGGTGATTTCTCCGCTTTCACTGCCTGCCAGCGTGGCCTGTTCGGCCAGTTTGCGGGCATTGGGCAGGTCTGTTTTCATCATCATCTGCGCCAACAACGCGACAGCATCGGGATCGCCGCTTTGCGCGGCTTTATCCGCCCAGTAGAGCGCATGCTTTTCATCACCGGAACTGAAATAAGTATCCGCCAGATAGTATTGTGCGCGCTTGTCGCCCGCTTCGGCCTGCGCCTTATACTGGCTGCCAATCTCATCGGCGTGGGCCAACAAAGGGAGTAACAAGAGTAAACCGCAGCGTTTTATCATCTGTTTTTTGTCCGCATTGGGAAAGGGGGGCAGTATAAGGGGCGAAGCCGAAGAAAAGAATGACGATGATGACACCTTGTCTGAATAAAGACCAAAAAAAGGGGTGAACAGCGTCACCCCAAATGAGCCATTAACGAACAGCCTTAACCCAGTGCACTCTCACGTAAACGGGATTTCAGCTTGTTGTACTCGTCAATAACGTACTGCTCGGCAGCGTGCTGATCGGCGATACGTTCCACCCGAACGGCGCAGTATTTGTACTCCGGCGTTTTAGTTATCGGGCTCAGGTTCTCGGTCACCAGCTCGTTACAGGCACCAATCCACCACTGATAGGTCATGTAAACAGCACCTTTATTTGGGCGGTCGCTGACCTGAGCACGAGTGATGACCCGGCCTTTGCGGGAATTGACCCACACCAGCGCTTCGTTCTCAATGCCCAGCTCTGCGGCATCCGCCGTGTTGATCTGCGCATAGCCTGGTTCATCGGCCAGCGCCGCCAGAGCAGCACAGTTACCGGTCATCGAACGACAGGAGTAGTGACCCACTTCGCGCACCGTGGACAGCACCATCGGGTACTCTTCGGTGAGCTTATCGATAGGCGCTACCCAGTCGCAGGTAAAGAACTGCGCCATGCCGTTCGGGGTGTCGAACTTCTCGCTAAACAGATACGACGTACCCTGATCGGCGTCTGACTCGTCGACACAAGGCCACTGGATGTAACCCAGCTCACCCATTTTTTCGTAAGTGGCACCCTTAAAGCTCGGGCAGAGATTACGCAACTCATCCCAGATTTCCTGAGTGTTGTTGTAGTGCATCGCATAGCCCATGCGGGTGGCAATTTCGCTGATGATTTGCCAGTCAGTTTTCAAGTCCCACTTCGGTTCCACCGCTTTAAAGAAGCGCTGGAAGCCACGGTCTGCGGCGCTATACACGCCTTCGTGCTCACCCCAGGAGGTGGACGGCAAAATGACGTCTGCGGCGGCCGCCGTTTTGGTCATAAAGATGTCCTGCACGATAACCAGTTCGAGGTCTTCAAACCCTTTACGCACTGCAGAGAGTTCAGCATCCGTCTGAAGCGGATCTTCGCCCATGATGTAAGCGGCACGAACTTCACCATGCGCCGCACGGTGTGGCAGCTCGCTGATGCGATAGCCGGTATGCGCTGGCAGGCTTTCCACACCCCAGGCTTTGGCGAATTTCTCGCGGTTCGCCGGATTGTTGATGTACTGATAGCCCGGATAAGTATCCGGCAGTGCGCCCATATCACACGCGCCCTGCACGTTATTTTGCCCACGCACCGGGTTGACGCCGACGTTCGGACGACCGAGGTTGCCGGTCAGCATCGCCAGGCTTGTCAGCGAACGCACGGTTTCAACGCCCTGATAGAACTGGGTGACGCCCATACCCCACAGGATCGCCGCCGATTTTGCGTTGGCGTACAGTCTGGCACACTGGCGAATTTCCTGAGCGCTCACACCGGTTATCGTTTCCACTGACTCCGGCGTATAACCTTCGACAATTTTGCGATACTCCTCGAAGCCTTCGGTACGGCTGGCGACAAACGCCGTGTCGTACAGATTTTCTTCGATGATCACATGCCCAAGCGCATTGAGCAGCGCAATGTTCGAGCCGTTTTTCAGCGCAATATGCATGTCAGCAATGCGCGCGGTTTCAATCTTACGCGGATCGCAGACGATAATTTTCGCCCCATTACGTTTGGCGTTAATCACGTGATTCGCCACGATAGGGTGTGAATCTGCCGGGTTATACCCGAAGATAAACACGAGATCGGTATTATCAATCTCGTTGATGGCATTACTCATGGCGCCATTACCGACCGACTGGTGCAGACCTGCAACCGAAGGGCCGTGTCAGACGCGTGCGCAGCAGTCCACGTTATTGGTACCAATAACGGCGCGCGCAAATTTTTGCATGATGTAGTTGGTTTCGTTGCCTGTTCCGCGAGAGGAACCGGTGGTCTGGATAGCGTCCGGGCCATATTTTTCTTTAATGGCGCTCAGGCGTTCAGCCACATAATTCAGGGCTTCGTCCCAGGAGACGTTTTCCAGCTTGCCGCCGCGCTCACGACGGATCATCGGGCTTTTCAGGCGCGGGGTGAGGATCTGGGTATCGTTAATAAAATCCCAACCGTAGTACCCTTTCAGGCACAGCGTGCCCTTATTGGTTTTCCCCTGCGCCGCTTCCGCCCGGACTATTTTGCCGTTATCCACCACCAGGTTTATCTTGCAGCCCGATGCGCAATAAGGGCAAACCGTGACGACTTTTTTCATCGGTTTCGCTCCAGTTAAACAGTCGCATAAATGCGTTCAGCGCTCAGTAATGCAGGTTTTATGCCACTCCTGAATGTAGGGGTATTCGCCGGACTGAAAGGCTTTCAGGCTGACGAAATCGCACGGCTCGTCAGTTTTGACGTGTCGAACGTCGCCGGGATGTGACGGCGGTTAAAGATTCATCACCCCGCGGTGGCAAAGGCTTGAGCCCGGTGCAGAATCATCCAGACTTACGCTATGACACTTCCGCTGGGGCCGATGATGAAACCGCTCATACTGGTGATTGATGACGATACCGCCCTCTGCGAGCTGTTGCGGGATGTGCTTGTCGGGCATGTTTTTGACGTCGAGGTTTGCCACCTTGGGCAACTGGGCGTGGCGATGGCAGCAGAGCGGCCAGATATCGCGCTGGTGCTGCTGGATATGATGCTGCCGGATATCAATGGCCTTCAGGTGCTCACCCAGATACAGCGATTACGCCCCGAGCTGCCAGTGGTGATGCTCACGGGAATGGGCAGCGAATCTGACGTGGTGGTCGGGCTTGAAATGGGCGCGGATGACTACATCGGTAAGCCGTTTAATCCGCGGATTGTGGTGGCTCGCCTGAAAGCGGTGCTGCGGCGCAGCGGTGCGCTGGCAGTTGAAAGCGGTGGGCAGGGGAGTGGCATGACGTTCAACGGCTGGCGGCTGGACACGCAGCGCTGTGAGCTCATCAACCCGCAACAGCAGGTGATCCCGCTGACGCAGGGTGAATACGGGTTATTGCAGGCGCTGGCGCAAAACGCGCGGCGGGTGCTGAGCCGTGAACAATTGCTGGAGCTCACGCACAGCGAAAGCATGGAGGTGTTTGATCGCACCATCGATGTGCTGATCATGCGGCTGAGACGCAAGATCGAGCTGAATCCTCATCAGCCGACGCTGATCAAAACCCTGCGCGGGCTGGGCTATGTGTTTGCCGCGGATGTGGTGCATAGCGACAAGGCGGCGTGATCGTGTGACTGCGGCAGTTGTAGGCCGGATAAGCGTAGCGCCATCCGGCAATCCGCAGACGGCAATGATTGTCAGGTGGCGCTTCGCTTACCTGACCTACAAAACCACAAATATCACCGGCATTTTAACTTCCGCTCTCACTGATAAACACCTGCAACTCTTCGAGCGTTTTCGCACCATCAATCGCGTTGGCACACAACAGGCTGGCTCTGGCACAGGCATGCGCCAAAAGGACACTTTCGCGCAATCCCCATTTTTCATGGCAGCCATAAAGGAACCCGGCACAAAAGGCATCTCCGGCCCCGACGCTGCCGACAATCTCATTCTGCGCCAGTCGCCACGACGGCACCCACTGGCCCGCTTCATCAGGCGCTTCACACCAGGCACCTTCCGGGCAATGGATAACCACTCGCTGCCTCACGCCTGCTTTTAACAGCAGCGCGGAAGCTTTGGCGATATTGTCGATAATCGGCTCGCCGTCATCCGCGCGAATATCCAGCTCACTAAACTCTCCGGCTTCCAGTTCGTTGATCACCAGATAATCCAGATGCAGCAACGCCGGACGCACCAACGGCTGATAGCGCGGGTCGCCTTTGCGTGACACCAAATCCAGCGACGTTTCATAGCCTTTTTCCCGCATCTGCGCCAACAGGCGTGCCGCACGAGTGCCAAACTCTTTATCAGCCAGATCGAGGCTGTCGAGCAGCAGCAGATAACCAAGATGGAAGATTTTCATCGATCCTTCCAGCCGATCAAAAGCCGGAAGATCCAACAGGCGATTCGCGCCCGGTGAATGGAAAAAAGTGCGCTGCCCGCTGGGATCGGTCATCACCTGCGACATCGACGTAGGCGCAAAACTGGTGCGCTGCACGTGCTGACGATTGACGTGATACTGGTCGAGCATCGCCATAATGTAATCGCCGTCACTGTCTTCGCCCACCAGCCCGACGGCCTGCAACGGCAGATGGCTGCGCATTTTCGCCAGCGTCAGCAGGACATTGAGCGGTGCGCCACCGGTGGAACGTTCGCTGTGGGTGATTTCCGCCAGCCAGCCGCGCTCCGGCCACTGCACAATTTTATGCACGTGATCCACCAGCATATTCCCGGCGGCGATAATCCCCTGGCGCTCCATCAGAGTCTCCCCGCGCTGCCGAAGATGCGCATCTGTTCGGCGACGATGTCGGTAATGGCTGTTTCGATGCCGAGCAGCAGTTCCGCAAACTCATCGTAAATGGGCTGACGGTGCTCCATGCGGTGTTCAACCGCCTGCAAAGCGGCCTGCGACATCCCGGTGTAGAAATTGATTTTGTGAATGCCCAGTTCAATCGCCCGACGGAAATCGGCATCGCTGATCCCCGAACCGCCGTGCAGCACCAGCGGTAAACCGGTTTGTTGGCGAATGGCATCGAGACGGGCGAAATCGAGCTTCGGTTCGCCTTTATATTTGCCGTGAGCGTTACCGATGGCGACGGCGAGCGCGTCAATGCCGGTTCTGTCGACAAATTCGCGAGCCAAATCCGGGTCGGTGAAAAAGGCTTCATCAGCATGACCGTACAGCGCACCGCCTTCATCGCCGCCGACGGCACCCAGTTCAGCTTCCACCGACACGCCAACCGCATGGCACATCTTCACCACTTCGCGAGTCTGGCGAATATTTTCGTCGTAACTCAGCGTGGAGCCGTCAAACATCACCGAGCTGAAGCCCAAACGTAACGCACGCACGACGGCCTCAAAGTGCAGGCCGTGATCGAGATTCAGCACCACGGGAATATCGTGCCGGGCCGCTTCAAAACGCACGGCTTCAACCAGCGAGTCCAGCGACAAATACTTAAAATGCACTTCGGCGATATTAATGATAAACGGCGAGCGCTCCTGCTCCGCGGCAGCAAACAGCGCGCGCAGGAAGTGGGAGTCGAGCACGTTAAACGCGCCCAGCGCATAGCCGTGCTCGCGGGCGTGCGCTAATCCTTCGGCGAGAGAAATCATTGGCATAGCATTCTCCTTAGCTGCGGAACAGGCGGTATTCGTTGCACAGCACCAGATGCGCCGGCTCGTCTTCTTCAATGTTGTTATAGCGGTCGAGCGGGAACAGGAAATGGTTGTCGCGATCGTCATCGTTAATGGTCGACACTTCCCCTACCAGCACGTCGCCAAACCCACGTTCACCCCAAAAGCTGTGATAAAGCCCCGGCGGAAAACAGATGCTTTCGCCAGGCGTGAGGCGCAGCTGACTGCCAGCAGTGTGCGTCTGAGTGCAACCGTCAACGGTTACCGTGACATCGGTATTTTCCGTCTGCTCAAGCGCGTCGGCGTTCCACAGTTCGACAATCAGGTTGCCACCGCCACGGTTGATGATGTCTTCCCGCTTACGCCAGTGAAAGTGCATCGGCGTCACCTGGCCGTCGCGAACGTGCATGATCTTTTCTGCGTAGGTTTTTTCGTACGGCATCCCGTTGGGCGAGCCGTTGCGCAGAGTGAACAACGTCAGCCCCTGAGCGAGAAAATGGGTGCCGCCAAAGGCGGTGACATCCCAGCCCAGTTTGAGGGCAAACACCTCGTGCCAGGCATCGGGATCAAGCTTCTGCCACTGGGTCGGCGGGAAGCTGGCGAACGGCGGCAGATGCACGTCGTGTTGGGAGAAAAACTGACGCGTATGGCCGAGAATGTTGTTAATTTCGGAGCGTTTCATTGGTTCTCCTTTGGCATCGGTGGTGACCCCTCTCCCTAACCCTCTCCCACAGGGAGAGGGGACTTTCTTTTCTCCCTGTGGGAGAGGGTTAGGGAGAGGGGCGCGCACCATTCTTACTTAACCGTCCACCCCTTATAACTGCCGACGTTGTTCTTATCGATCATCGTCACCGGGATCAGCACTGGCGCTGTCGGCGCAGGCTTCCCTTGCAGAATGTCATAGCCGATTTCTACCGCTTTTGCCGCCATCACCTGCGGATCTTGCGCTGGTGTCGCCACGAACAGCGAGTTCTGACGTTTCAGCGCTTCTTCGCCGTCCGGGCTGCCATCCACGCCGACGATAAAGAACTCTTTACGTTGCGCTTGTTTCGCCGCCAGATCGGCCCCGATCGCGGTCGGATCGTTGATCGCAAACACACCGTCGATCTTCGGATTCGCTGCCAGCAGCGAGGTCATCACTTCCAGCCCGCCTTCGCGGCTGCCTTTGGCGTTCTGGTTATAGGAGAGCACCTTGATGTCCGGGTGGCGCTTGAATTCGGTCTGGCAGCCTTCCACACGGTTCTGCACGGCGGAGACTGGCGGTCCGTTGATGATGACCACGTTGCCTTTGCCTTTCAGGCGATCGGTGATGTATTTACAGGCCATTTCGCCCGCCTGGGTGTTATCGGAGGTGATGGTTGCATCAGCCCCTTCGGCTGCTACGTCTACCGCCACCACCACGATGCCCGCTTCTTTCGCGCGCTTCACGGCGGGGCCGATGCCTTTAGAATCCGCGGCGTTAAGAATGATCATGTCGACTTTGGCGGCGATAAAGTTGTCAATCTGCGCCACCTGCTGGCCGAGGTCATAGCCGCTGGACACCAGCGTCACTTTGACGTTATCGCCCGCCAGCTTACGGGCTTCCAGTTCAGCCCCTTTGGTGATTTGCACGAAGAACGGGTTGGCAAGATCGCCCACCGTCACGCCGATAGATTTCAGCTCTTTGGCCTGCACAAACGGCGCGGCGGCGAGCAGGGTGCCTGCACAGAGTGCGAGGGCGAGTGGCTTTAAACGCATATGACTTTCCTCATGTAGGGTACTTTTTATTGTCATTGCCTGATGGCGCTGCGCTTATCAGGCCTACGGGTAGGCCGGATAAGGCGTATACGCCGCCATCCGGCAGGGTTTATGCACTTTGATGATGTCGGGTACGGTATTTGTCGATCAGCACCGCAATGATGATCACCGCCCCTTTGATCACCAGTTGCCAGAAGTAAGAGACGCCCATCAGCGTCATGCCGTTATTGAGGGTGGCGATGATCAACGCGCCAACCAGCGTGCCGGTGATCGTGCCGATCCCGCCGACAAAACTGGTGCCGCCGAGGATCACCGCAGCAATCGCATCCAGCTCATAGCCCACGCCAAGGTTGCCGTTGGCGCTGTAAAGCCGTGAGGCGCTCATGATGCCGCCAAGCCCGGAAAGCAGGCCGCTCATGCCATAGACAAACAGCAACACCAGCCACACTTTGATGCCCGTCAGCCGCGCGGCCTGCATGTTGCCGCCAACCGCATAGATATGAACGCCAAGCGTGGTGCGGCGCAGAATGAACCAGCACACGGCAATCACCGCCAGCGCAATCACCACCAGCCACGGGATCGGCCCAAGGTAATTGTTGCCTATCCACTCAAAGCTGATGTCAGAGTTGATGACTGTCGTGCCGTCAGCCAGCAGATAGGCCGCGCCTCGCAGGGCGGTATACGTGCCTAGCGTGACAATAAACGGCGGTAGCCCGGCAAACGCCACTAAGGCTCCGTTGAACAAACCCAGCACCAGCCCAAGCATCAGCGCTGCCGGAATTGATAACAGCGCAAATTCAGGAATCAGCGACACCACCATCGCGGCGACCGCCGTGGTGCCAAGAATTGAGCCAACTGAAAGGTCAATCCCGCCGGTCAAAATGATGAAGGTCATGCCCGCAGCAAGCACAATGTTGATGGATGCCTGGCGGGTGATGTTCAGCAGATTACTCTCGGTGAAGAAGTTTGGCGTGATAAAGCCAAACACCGCCACAATCAGGATCAATATCGGCAAGATACCGACGGTTTGCATCAAATCCCCCATCAGCATTTTTTTGGCTGACGTTTTCGCGACTTGCTGAGGTGTGGGTACAGAGTTCTCTTTGCTCATGGTGACACCGCCTGGTGATGGGATTCGTTCACGCCGGTAGCAAGCCGCATAATGTTTTCCTGGGTGATATCGTGGCTGAGCAGTTCCCCGGCGATGCTGCCTTCACGCATCACATAAACCCGGTCGCTCATGCCGACCACTTCCGGCAGCTCGCTGGAAATCATCAAAATCGCCACGCCCTGGCGCGCCATCTGGTTCATGATGCGATAGATTTCGCTCTTCGCGCCCACGTCCACGCCGCGAGTGGGTTCATCCAGAATCAAAATGCGTGGGCCGATGGCGACCCAGCGAGAGATCAACAGCTTTTGCTGATTACCCCCCGATAATCCGCCCGCCCGCACCTGCGAGTGCGGCACGCGAATATTCAGCAGCTTGATAGCGTCGTCAGAAATGCTTTGCGCCTTTTTGCGGTCGAGCATGCCGTAATGCGCATCGCGCTCCAGCGTCGCCATGGTGATGTTTTCCTGTGCCGCCAGTTCGAGGAACAGCCCTTGCTCTTTGCGGTTCTCCGTCAGGAAACCAATGCCCAAATCAATCGCTTCGCGTGGGGAGTGGATAAGCACCGGTTCGCCATCGACTTCAATCACGCCGCCAGTCGCTTTACGCACGCCGAAGATAAGCTGCGCTAACTCGGAGCGCCCTGCGCCAACCAACCCCGCCAGCCCGACAATTTCACCCGAGCGCACCAGCAGGCTGCACGGCTGCACTTTGCCGCCATCCGTCAGATGGTGAACGTTGAGGTGCGGCTGGCCATGTGGGATATCACGCTCTTTGTTGAACAGATCGCTTAACGGGCGGCCCACCATCATCCGCACCAGTTCAGAAGCATTCAGTTTGTCGCGAGTCAGGCTGCCGACGTATTGCCCGTCGCGCAGCACGCTCACGCGGTCGGAGAGTTCATACACTTCCGCCATGCGATGGCTGATGTAGATGATCGCCATGCCCTCATCACGAAGACGCATGATGAGTTCAAACAGGCGGTGTGTTTCACGGGAAGAAAGGGCGGCGGTGGGTTCATCCATCACCAGAATGCGGCTGTTGCGATGCAGTGCGCGGGCGATTTCCACCTGCTGCTGCTCGGCGATGGTCAGCTTCATGACCAGATCGGTGGCTTTGAACTGAGCGCCCAGGCGGTTGATCACCTCCTGCGCCTGCATCACCATGGTTTTGCGCTGCACCAGGCCACCGCGAGAAAGCTCGCTGCCGAGGAAAATGTTTTCGGCAACGGTCAGGTTTGGCGCGAGCTGCATCTCCTGATAAATCAGCGTAATGCCTGCACCGAGTGCGTCTTTCGGGCCTTTGATGGTATGCGGCTGACCGTCAATCAGGATCTCACCGCTGGTGGCGGTATAGGCCCCGGCGAGGATCTTCATCAGCGTGCTTTTCCCCGCGCCGTTTTCACCCATCAGCGCATGGATTTCGCCGGGATATACCGTCAGGTCCACCCCTTTCAGCGCATAGAATTTGCCGAACGCTTTGGCAATGTTGCGCATCTCCAACACGGGCGTCTGATTCATGGTGGCACTCCTGAGAGTCTGGTCGATATCAGCAGTCCATCACAGGAAAGTAAATGCAAAATGTCAGAGGCCGTTCATATTTGTCATAGTGCGGGGAATTTGATGTGACTCACAGCGCGCCCCTCTCCCTAACCCTCTCCCGCGGGGAGAGGGGATCGACCGGTTTGCTCCCTCTCACGGTTGGAGCTGGTTTGGTTTTCTCCCTCTCCTTTGGGGAGAGGGCCGGGGAGAGGGGTTATCACCGTATTCACAAAGGGAGCCACCATGCCATTACGCCGACCGTCGTTCTTTGCCAGTGCTCGCGGCCGCCTGCTGTTTTTCAATCTGCTGGTGGTGGCCGTCACGCTGATGGTCTGCGTCGCGGCCGTGCTCGGGTTCCGTCACGCCAGCCGAATCCAGGAACAGGTGCAGCAACAAACGTTCGATGACATGACTGGCAGCATGAATCTGGCGCGCGATACAGCCAACGTGGCGACAGCGGCGGTGCGGCTTTCTCAGGTGGTCGGCGCGCTGGAATACAAAGGGGAAGCCGAGCGTTTGCAGGCCACACAGCAGTCGCTAAAACGCTCGCTGGAAAAGCTGGCAACCGCCCCGCTTGCCAGCCGTGAGCCTGAGCTGGTACAGCGCATTATTCAGCGCAGCAATGAACTTCAGCAGAGCGTGGCGGGCATGTTGCAACGTGGGCAACAGCGCCATCTGGAGCGTAACGCACTGTTGAGCTCGCTCTACCAGAACCAGAGCTACTTACGTCATCTGGAGGAAATCAATCGGCGTCAGGGCGAAGGCTCGCTGGATGGGCGTCTGTTGCTGGAAATGGACCGGCTGATCACCGCCTCGATTGAAACGCCGATGCCCCGCTCTACGGTGCGTCAGCTTGATGAAGTCATGCACGCTTTGCCCACGCAAAGTGCTGACCCGCTGATCACCTTCATTTTGCCGGATTTCGGCGCAGAACTGCACAAGTTAGCCCCGCTTTCACTACAGCTTGAGCAAAGCGACCTGGCGATCAGCTGGTACATGTTCCATATCAAAGCGCTGGTGGCAATCCTCAACGAAGACATCAATCAGTATGTGGCGCAGGTGGCGCAGTCTTCAGAGCAACGGGTTTCGCAAAGCCATAGAGAGCTGGGGTCGATAGTCGATCTGATCCTCAGTTTTGCCCTGCTGGCGCTGATTATTACCGGGTTTGCAGGCTGGTATATCTACCGCAATCTGGGCTCGAACCTGAACGCCATTTCGGATGCGATGTCGCGGCTGGCGCACGGTGAGCAGGATGTGCCAGTCCCTGCATTACAACGACGCGACGAACTGGGCGAACTGGCGCGCTCGTTCAGCTTGTTCGCCCGTAATATGGCTTCGCTTGAGCACACCACCCGGCTGTTGAAAGAAAAAACCACCCAGATGGAAATCGACAAAATTGAACGTCAGGGGCTGGAGCAAGCGCTGCTCCACAGTCAGAAAATGAAAGCCGTAGGCCAGCTAACGGGCGGGTTAGCCCACGATTTCAATAATTTGCTGGCGGTGATTATCGGTAGCCTCGAGCTGGTTAAACCCAACGAGGCAGACGCACCGCGAATTTCCCGGGCGTTAAAAGCCGCAGAGCGTGGGGCATTATTGACGCAACGGCTGCTGGCGTTTTCCCGCAAACAATCGCTGCATCCGCATGCGGTAGAAATGAAAGGGCTGCTGGAGAATCTGGGCGAGCTGATGCGTCACTCGCTGCCTTCAAGTCTGACGCTGGATATCGAAGCGCAAACCCCGGCATGGGCGGCGTGGATTGATGTTGGGCAACTGGAAAATGCCATTATCAACATGGTGATGAACGCCCGCGATGCAATGGAAGGGCAAGCTGGGATCATCAAAATCCGCACCTGGAATCAGCGCGTGACCCGCAGCGACGGGCGCAGGCAGGATATGGTGGCCGTCGAGGTGATTGATCACGGCAGCGGAATGTCGCAGGAGGTGAAAGCGCAGGTGTTCGAACCGTTTTTCACCACCAAACAAACGGGCAGCGGCAGCGGACTAGGGCTGTCGATGGTGTATGGTTTTGTGCGTCAGTCAGGTGGGCGAGTCGAAATTGAAAGCGCGCCGGGACAGGGCACCACCGTGCGCTTGCAGCTTCCTCGCTCCACATTGCAGGCCATTGAGCGCACGTACGAAGAAATCATGCCGGAAGAGCAGCCTGCCGAACAGCTGGCGCTGGTGCTGGAAGACGAAGCCGATGTGCGCCAGACGCTGTGCGAACAGCTGCACCAACTGGGCTGGCTGACGCTGGAAGCAATGAATGGCGAACAAGCCATAACGATGCTGGATGCCTCGCCGGATATCGCCATGCTGGTGAGCGACCTGATGTTGCCGGGAAAACTGAGCGGCGCAGACGTTGTCAGTTATGCGAGAAGCCATCACCCGCAGGTGGCCGTGCTGATGATCAGCGGGCAGGATTTGCGTCCGGCCCACAACCCGCAACTGCCGGACGTTGAGCTGCTGCATAAACCGTTCACCCGCACGCAGCTTGCTCAGGCGTTGCGTCAGGCGACCCGTAATTGAGATTCCTCCACTACCCGCCCCTGCCTGCGTTGATTACGCTCAGGTCAGTCCAACCCAGAGACTGACCTGATGAAACGAACAACCCTTGCGCTGCTGTTTTGTACGCTGCCTTTGATGAGCCAGAGTGCCCGCGCAGATATTATCGATGATGCGATCGGCAACATTCAGCAGGCGATCAATGACGCCTATAAGCCGAGCAACGACCACGTTTATCACGACGATCGTGATGATAATGAAGATGACAATCGCCAACAGGACACAACCCGCAATCGCCAGTATGACGATCGCTATCGTCAGCTTGAAGATCGCCGCCATCAGCTTGATGACCGCCAGCGCCAGCTGGACCAGGAACGTCGCCAGCTTGACGATGAAGAACGTCGGTTGCAGGATGAGTACGATCGCTAATCCACCACAATCTCCATTCCATCAAACCCGGCTTCAAATCCTTCTGGTAACGCATTGTCCATCAGCCACTCGTCAAACTGATGGCTGATATGCGTCAGCACCACGCGCGGGCAGCGTACGATCTCGTTGATCGCCAGTACCGTGTTGAGATCGCAGTGATTACGCGGAGTCTGAGGGCGTGGTTCGTGGCTGCAATCAATGATCATCACCTGAGGGTGGTTGTTGAGCAGGAACTTGAGCGTCTTTTCTGGCAACCCGGCGGTATCGGAGAGCCATGCCACACGGCTGTGAGCGGATTCCAGCAGGTAGCCAAAGGTCAGTTTGGAATGGGTGAGCGGTAACGGTGTGACCTGCAACCCTTGCAGTTCAAACACCACAAACGGTTCAACAGTGTGGCTGAAATCCAGTATCCCCGGATGTTTGAACAAATCGTCGCAGCCTTCTTCATCTGGCGGGCCGTAAACCGGGATTTTTTCCCCAATACCCCAGCGCAGCGGAAACAGCCCTTGTACGTGATCCATATGATAGTGGGTCAGTAAAAACTGGCGGAAACTGCCAGCCGGATGGTGGTCCATCAAATCGGGGATGCCAGCATCCAGCAAGGTCACAGCCTCGTTATAGCGCACCTCGGCGCTACAAGGGCGACGGCGATAACCCGGATTCAGGCGAGCACGCTGACAGGCGACGCATTCGCAGCCGAAGGCCGGCACGAGCTGGGCGCCGCCGGTACCGGTCAGACGGAGAGTCAGGCTCATGGTTTATCCTCGAAAATTGCCCGGCGGCACGTTGTTTGCCGGGCCTACAAAACCCGTAGGCCGGGTCAGCGAAGCGCCACCCGGCAAGGTGTTCACAACGCTTTCTTAAAGCGGAAGTGGCTTTGCAGATACCCTTCGCGCAGGTAAAAACGGTGCGCGTCGGTGCGTACCTTGCCGCTGGACAGTTCCATCAGGCTTGCGCCCTGCGCACGGGCTTCGTCTTCCGCCCACGCCAGCAGTTTTTTGCCGATGTTCAGGCCGCGGACCTGCGGCAAAATGACCAGTTCCTGAATTTCGCCAATCCAGCAGTTCAGGTTGAGCGGAAACATGATTTGCAGACCAATCATCCCGACCACGTTTCCGTCCAGCACGGCTAACTGATAGTGCTGGTTCGGATTGTTGAGATTCGCGGCGAAGCCTGCCGCGAAAATCTGCCGATCGTAGTCTTTCTGTTTTAGCTCGCAAATCAGGCCGTAAACGGCTTCGGTATCATCAAGGGTGGCGCGGCGAAGTTCACAGGGCATGCTGGCTCTCTTTTTGGTTTCCGTGGGTGCGAATCAGGTGCAAAAACGTCTCCACAGACTGTAGCAGACTGCCGTCGTTATTCAGCGTTAAACAGTCCGTCGGCGTGTAACGTGCCGCTCTGTCGAGACGCTGATCAATCTCTTTCTGTGTCTCTCTGCCACGCTGTTCCAGGCGGCTTCGCAGCACGTCGGGCGACACCTGCAAGCAGATGGGCAGCAGCGCATCGGCATAACGCGCTTTGGTTTGCGCCAGATGTGCGCGTGAGCCGTTCACCACCACGTCAAACCCGGCGTGAAGCCAGACGTCAATTTCAATGCCAACGCCGTAATAGAGATTGTTCGCATGCCAGCTCAGGGCGAAAAGCTGGCGCTCGGCGCGAGTAAAAAACTCGTGTTCGCTTAGCGCGATATGGTTTTCACTTCCCGCGCTGGCAGAGCGTGTAATGTAGCGATGCGCCACTAACATCTGCGCATCTTCCCGCTGGCGCAGTGCTTCCAGCAGGCTGTCTTTCCCGGACCCGGAAGGGCCGACTAACCAGATGAGCTTTCCCGTCATTAAAAGACCCTCTTGCCCTGACGCCAGACATGATCGATGTGGACGTTTTCGCCCTTGCGATGCACCAGCACGAGGTCGGCGCGTTTGCCTTCGGCAAGTGTGCCGCGGTCGTCCAGATTCAGCGCGCGAGCCGGATTGCGCGTCACAAGAGCAACCGCCTGCGGCAGCGTGAAGCTGTTGCGACTGTCATCGGCGATGCGGAAGGCCGCATCCAGCAGACTTGCCGGGTAATAGTCAGAAGAGAGGATATCGAGCAGGCCGCGAGAGGCCAGTTCATGCGCCGCCACGTTGCCGGAATGCGAGCCGCCGCGCACGATGTTTGGCGCGCCCATCAGCACGTTCATGCCAAGCTTGCGGGAAGACTCTGCTGCTTCGAACGTGGTAGGAAATTCGGCGATAACGCTGCCAATCTGATGAGATTCGACGACATGATCGTGTGTCGCATCGTCATGGCTTGCCAGCGCAATGTTACGCGCACGGCAGAGATCTGAAATCGCCATCCGGTTCGGATGAGACCACTCTTCCGCCAGCGCGATTTGCTCGGCCTCAAAGCGCTCCATCTGATCGTTGGTCAGGTGGTATTTGCCCTGATAGTACTCGCGGTATTTCGAGCGGTCGGCGTACTGGCGCTGGCCCGGCGAGTGATCCATCAGCGACACCAGCGACACCAGTTCACGGTCAACCAGCTTTTCAAACAGCGGCAGGGTGGTGAAATGAGGCAGTTCACAGCGCAAATGCAGGCGGTGCTCGGCACGGTTAAGGCCGTGTTTCTGCGTCTCTTCCACGGCGTTAATCATCTTTTCCAGATTTTCGAGGCGGTCGCCGCCGTCGCGCACATCCCCAATCGCCACTGCATCCAGCACCGTAGTAATGCCGCTGGCGACCATCAGTGCATCGTGGCTGCTCATCGCGGAATGCGCGGGCCAGTCCACTTTTGGGCGTGGGGTGAAGAATTTATCCAGATTATCGGTGTGCAGTTCAATCAGCCCTGGCAGCAGCCAGCCGCCTTCGCCGTCCATCGCCTGTGGGCTCTGGCTTTGGGTTTCTGCGTAGGTGCGGATCACGCCGTCCTGAACGTCGATGGAGCCGTGCACCACTTCGTTTTCAAGCACTAACTTCACGTTGTTGATAATCATGCTGCAGCTCCCATCGGGTGCAGGCGGTCGGCGACAATATTGCGCACCGCTTCATCATGGAAAATGCCGACAATCGCCGCGCCGCGCGCTTTGGCCTCACGAATCAGTTCCACCACGGCGGCGCTGTTTTTCTCGTCCAGCGAGGCGGTCGGTTCATCAAGCAGCAGAATCGGGTAGTCGACAATAAAGCCGCGAGCGATGTTCACGCGCTGCTGTTCACCACCGGAGAACGTTGATGGCGCGAGGTGCCACAGTCGTTCCGGTACATTGAGGCGCGTTAGCAGGCTGGCGGCTTTGGCGTAGCATTCGTCGCGCGGTACACCGAGATCAAGCAGCGGCTGCATCACCACGTCGAGGGCAGAAATGCGCGGGATAACGCGCAGAAACTGGCTTACCCAGCCGATGGTGCTTTTGCGCACTTCCAGCACTTTACGCGCCGGAGCCGTGACCAAATCGACCCATTCGTCGCCGTGCTTAATGTGAATATGGCCCGCGTCGGGCAAATAGTTGGCGTACAGCGAACGCAGCAGCGTGGATTTTCCGCTGCCGGAATGACCGTGCAGCACCACACATTCCCCGGCCTTGACAGTCAGTTCCGCTTTGTATAACACCGGCAGATGGATGCCGTTTTGATGGTGCAGGACGAAGGTTTTACTCAGGTTTTCAACGCGAATCATGTTGGCCTCTTGGTTCGGGTTGCCGGGTGGCGCTGCGCTGACCCGGCCTACACGGCGTGCATTTGTAGGCCGGGTAAGGCGTAGCCGCCACCCGGCAAAAATCAGTTCTGCAAAACGGATGACACGAGCAGCTGGGTATACGGATGAAGCGGGTCGTCGAGCACGCGGTCGGTTAAGCCACTTTCCACCACCTGACCTTCTTTCATCACCATCAGGCGGTCCGCCAGCAGGCGCGCGACACCCAAATCATGGGTAACAATCACCACCGCCAGATCCAGTTCCACCACCAGGCCGCGCAGCAGGTCGAGCAGACGCGCCTGAACTGACACGTCCAGCCCGCCGGTGGGTTCATCCATAAACACCAGCTTCGGGTGCGTAACCAGATTGCGGGCGATTTGCAGACGTTGCTGCATGCCGCCGGAAAAGGTGGTTGGCAGTTCATCGATGCGTGACGGCGGAATTTCTACCGCTTCGAGCCACTGCTGGGCGGTTTCGCGGATATTGCCGTAATGACGCGCACCGGTTGCCATCAGGCGTTCACCGATGTTGCCGCCCGCGGAAACCTGACGACGCAGGCCGTCCATCGGGTGCTGATGCACCACGCCCCATTCGGTGCGCAGCAGGCGGCGGCGTTCGCCTTCGCTCATCGCATACAGCGATTTATCTTCGTACATCACTTCGCCCTGCTGTGGCGCAAGGCGGGCAGAAATCGCTTTCAGCAGCGTGGTTTTGCCGGAGCCGGATTCGCCGACGATGCCCAGAACTTCGCCCGGCCACAGCTCAAACGACACATCGGTGAAGCCTTTGCCTGGCGCATAAAGGTGGGTCAGGTTAGTGACCGAAAGTAACGGCTGATTCATGGCTGCAATGCCTCGCTCTGTTGGCGGCAGTAATCGGTATCGGAGCAGACAAACATCCGTTTGCCGGTGTCATCGAGCACCACTTCGTCGAGATAGCTGTGGCGTGAGCCGCAAATGGCGCAAGGCTCATCCCACGCCTGCACGGTGAACGGGTGATCGTCGAAATCGAGGCTTTCCACTTTGGTATACGGCGGCACGGCATAGATGCGCTTCTCACGTCCGGCACCAAACAGTTGCAGCGCAGGCATCTGGTCCATTTTCGGGTTATCGAATTTTGGGATCGGCGACGGGTCCATTACGTAGCGATCGTTCACTTTGACCGGGTAGGCGTAAGTGGTGGCGATATGGCCGAAGCGGGCGATATCTTCGTACAGCTTCACCTGCATCACGCCGTACTCTTCCAGCGCGTGCATGGTGCGGGTTTCGGTTTCGCGCGGCTCGATAAAACGCAGTGGCTCTGGAATCGGCACCTGGAAAATCAAAATCTGATCTTCCGTGAGCGGCGTTTCCGGAATGCGGTGGCGGGTCTGGATAAGCGTCGCGTCTTCGGTGCGCTCGGTGGTGTTGACCCCGGTCACTCGTTTGAAGAAGTTGCGAATCGATACGGCGTTGGTGGTGTCATCTGCGCCCTGGTCGATCACTTTCAGCACGTCCGCTTCGCCAATCACGCTGGCGGTGAGCTGAATACCGCCGGTGCCCCAGCCGTAAGGCATTGGCATTTCGCGGCCACCAAACGGCACCTGATAGCCAGGAATGGCGACGGCTTTGAGGATCGCGCGGCGGATCATGCGCTTGGTCTGTTCGTCGAGGTAAGCGAAGTTATAGCCGGAGAGGTTAGCCACGGTTGTGCTCCTGTTGCAGGCGTTTGAGCAGTTCCAGTTCGGCCTGGAAATCGACGTAGTGAGGCAGTTTGAGGTGCGAAACAAATCCTGCGGCTTCGACGTTGTCGGCGTGCGCCAGCACAAACTCTTCGTCCTGCGCCGGGCCTGCGAGGTGTTCGTCGTAGTCGGGAGCCTGAAGCGCTCTGTCCATCAGCGCCATCGCCATCGCTTTACGCTCGCTGAGACCAAACACCAGGCCGTAGCCCCGCGTGAAGTGTGGGGCTTCATCTTCCGGGGAAACGAAACCGTTCACCATTTCACACTCTGTCATCAGCAGTTCGCCGACGTTCACTGCAAATCCCAGTTCTTCTGGCACGATTTCCACATCAACATAGCCGCTGCGAATTTCACCGGCGAACGGGTGGTTACGCCCGTATCCACGCTGTGTGGAATAGGCCAGCGCCAGCAAATAGCCTTCGTCACCGCGCATCAGTTGCTGTAAGCGAGACGCGCGAGAGCATGGGTAAACCGGCGGCGTGCGGGTGATGTCGTCCGGCGTTTCGCCTGCGTCTTCTTCCGCTTTCGCCAGCCCTTGTTTGCTCAACAGGCTGAAGACGTGCGGTGAAGCGGCGGGCTGTTCATCGCTGGTGCGTAATTCAGGTGTTTCACCGTTCGCCAACAGCGTGAAGTCCAGCAGACGATGCGTGTAGTCATACGTTGGGCCAAGCAGCTGACCGCCGGGCACATCTTTGTAGACCGCTGAAATTCGACGCTCTAAGCGCATTTCGGCGGTATTGAGAGGTTCGCTGACGGCGAGTTTCGCAAGCGTTGTGCGGTAAGCACGCAGCAGGAAGATGGCTTCGACGTTGTCGCCACTGGCCTGTTTCAACGCCAGCGCCGCCAGTTCGCGATCGGCGATGCCGCCTTCGGTCATCACGCGGTCTACCGCCAGGTTTAGCTGCTGCTCGATTTGCGCGACGCTCAGTTCAGCAAGCGTTGGGTCGCCGCGACGTTTGCTTTCCTGTAGGGCGTGAGCGGCTTCAATCGCCTTCTCGCCCCCTTTAACGGCAACGTACATCAGCACACCTCCACGTGGGTTGTGCGCGGGATAGCCAGCAGGCGATCGCCGCAGGTCAGGATCAGGTCGACGCCCAGCGGGAACGGGTGCGGGCGTTCGGTCAGTTCATGCAGAATGCAGTCCGGCAGTTGGGGAGCAATCATTCGCTCTTCGTTAATGCCTGCGCCAGTCAGACGCAACATGCGCCCACCGCTCAGACTGTTGAGCTGCACAATCAGCGTGGCGCTGGTTTCTGGCGCAACGGCGCTTCCTGCCGATAACGCATTGAGCTGCTCTGCACTGATGCTGGTATCGGTCACGGCAAACAGCGCTTGCTGAGGTTGATCGACCAACGGCGCATTGGTATGAAAACGCAGGTTCTGACGAGCGATATCGTTATCGACAGAAGCGGACAGCCAGACCGGGGTGTCGGTGTCAGCCAGCGTCAGCAACACGCTGGTGGTGGCGGGCGTCAGAGGCTGCCAGCCGTGCTTATGCTGCTGCATCGAGACAATCACACCTGGCTCGCTCATGGCTTTCAGCAAACGACGGAAACTGTGTTGGGCATCCTGCACCGGAAGAGGGAAAGCAGTTTGTAGGCTCATGCGTTGTCTCCACGCACTAAGGTAAAGAAGTCTACCCGGCTGGTGTTCACTTCGGCGTGACGGGCGGCAATGCGCGCCGCACGCTCGGTTTCCAGAGGGGCAATCAGGGTTTCCATCAGGGTCTGAAAGTGGTCATGGGTTTGCAGCAGTGCGTCGATCACGGCGCAGCGTTCGGCGTGAGCTTTATCGCGCCCCAGCACCCAGCTATAGCCAAGCGTACCGTCCTGCAAGCGAATGGCCGCGCGGGTCAGCGTGGCATCTCCCGCAAAGAAACGTGCGCCGGTCGCGCCCATACGGGCCTGGATTTGCACCAGCCCACTTTCGGGGGCGCGGAGCGTTTCGTAGTCAGGCGTCAGCTTCAGAGCCTGCATACGGGCATTCAACTGCGCGGGGTCACTGTGAGTCAGTGCGGCGTTCCAGCGCTGACGGGTAGCAGTATCGAAAGGCATTCAGTGCTCCATGGTGAATTCAATCATGTCGGCACGAGTCAGGCTGACGGAGTACTCCGCCGCATTGATCTGGCCTTCACGATGGTTCAGGGTGCGCACGCAAAGCAGCGGCGCCATATTGGGGATTTCGAGAACGTTGCTCTCTTTAGCCTGAGCGCGACGAGCGCTGATCCGGGTTTGTGTGCGGGTCAGGGTGAGGGTCAGTTCATCGCGCAGAAAATCGTGCAGCGACCCGCTGTTAAACCGTTGCAGGGCAGGCCAGAAACTCATGTCGGCGAAGTAGTGGTCGATCAGACACAGCGCCACGCCATTCACCCGACGCAAGGTGCGCAGATGGATAACGTTGTCGCCTTCCTGAACCCCCAGCGCATCCGCCACGTGGCTGGAAGCAGGGCGCAGAACAGACAGCAATTTTTCGCTGGTTGGGTGGCTACCCTGATCGAGCAGATTCTGGCTGAAGCGCGCCTGAGCATTGAGCGGGTAATCAAAAGGCCGCATCAGCACCAGCACGCCAATCCCCTGACGGCGCTGAACCCACCCTTTTTCCACCAGTTGATCGATAGCGCGACGAAGCGTGTGGCGGTTAACTTCAAAGCGTGCCGCCAGCTGGTGCTCGGCAGGCAAATAATCCCCGCAGCGATACTGGCTGCGCAGCTCCTGTTCGAGCTTCGCGGCGATTTCCTCATAGCGAGTCGGATAACTGGTCGGATGTCTGGACAGGTGGATCATAGGGAAGTCCTCTTCAGCATAGGCATTGCCAGTAACCCTCACCCTGGCCCTCTCCCTAAAAGGAGAGGGAACAGGGCTGGTCATGTTTTCCCCCTCGCCCCTTTGGGGAGAGGGCCGGGGTGAGGGGAAAATTCAAACTGCCGACATCCTGACGCGGCAATATGACAGCGCCGTTAAGGCCCGGTGACTGAACGATGAAGAGTTGAGGTAAGGCGTGTGACAGGGCGGGAGGGCCCGCCCGGGTGAGGATTACTGCGGTTGTTTCACGACGTTAATCATCCACGGCACGCCGAATTTATCGCTGACTTTGCCAAATCCGTGCGCCCAGAAGGTTTCCTGCCAGTCCATTTCGATTTTGCCACCCTGTGCCAGGGCTTCGAACCAGCGTTTACCTTCATTCACGTCCTGCGTGTCGAGCACCAGCGTGAAACCGGAATAGCTGACGCTACCGCTCATGCCATCACTCATCATGATGTCGCTGCCCGCGATGCGGACGTTGGAGTGGGCAATGGCGTCAGGTGGAAACTGCATGCCGGAAGGGCAGCCTTCTTCGCTGTTCCCGGATTTCGGCATTTCGCCAAAGGTGATTTTGTAGCCCAGCTCGGCGTTCAGCGCTTGTTGGTAAAAGGCGTGGGCTTCGGCGCAGTTGCCGCCAAAAGAGATGTAGGGACTTAAAGACATAACCATGACCTCGGATAAAGGGACCCGATAAGTGTAGTTACGTTGGGTGAATGTCACCAGGCGGTACGGTTGGAGGGGATATAAAATGTAGGCCGGATAAGCGCAGCGCCATCCGGCGAAAATGCCCGGCGGCGCTGCGCTTGCCGTGCCTACAAAGGCACTGACCGTGGGATATTAATTCTTCTTCACGAACTCGGATTTCAGCTTCATTGGGCCAAAACCATCAATTTTGCAGTCGATGTTGTGATCGCCTTCAACGAGGCGGATATTCTTCACTTTAGTGCCGATTTTCAGCATGGAAGAGCTGCCTTTCACCTTCAGGTCTTTCACGACGGTGACGCTGTCGCCGTCAGCCAGCAGGTTGCCGTTAGCATCTTTGACAATCAGCGCGTCGGCATCGTCAGCGGGCTGAGCATCGTTCCATTCGTGGGCACATTCCGGGCAGATAAACATCCCGTTATCTTCATAGGTGTATTCAGAATTGCATTTCGGGCAATGTGGCAGAGACATAGGAACCTCATAAGTGATAAAAACGCGCCACAGGCCGTGCAAATTGCGGCTGAGCGCCAAAAGTATCACTCATTATACTGCATATCCTTACGGTTGTCGGGACTATTTGCCGATGCCAGCGTTAACGCCTGGTTGGAATAAATTATTTCTCTTATTCTAAATTGCTGGAGAATGTCGTTTACGTTATGGTGAACAGGCATTTCTGAATATTACACAGCGCTATCATCTCCCTTCATTTTCGGCCGGAATTTTATATGCAATATATCCTGTCGAACGGTGTTTATAGCGCTACGCTGTATATCTCCTGGTTTTTTTACGCGCTGCATTTTCATCGTGGTGCGGATAATTATATAAAAAATTTAAATCGGGAAATAAAAAAGTCTGACAAATAAAAGTTATACAATTTGCGTTAAGGGAATACTTTAACCATGTACACACAGACAATATTTGAACTGAGTCAGGAAGCTGAGCGTTTGCTTCAGTTGGCATTACGGCATCTGGACACGGTCACCGCGCTGCCAGGGGGCTTGCAGGCAGAGCAGGGGCACGCAGAAATCTCACCCACAGCGCACTCGGGCGGGCATCTGCTGGCTGCTCAGCAGGACACGCTAAATAACGAATTGCGAAAAATTACCCGGCTGGAAATGGTGCTGGCGATTGTCGGCACCATGAAGGCAGGGAAATCCACCACCATTAATGCCATTGTGGGGACGGAAGTTTTACCTAACCGAAATCGCCCGATGACGGCATTGCCGACCCTTATTCGTCATACGCAAGGGCAAAAAGAACCGGTATTGAATTTTATTCATGTCGAGCCGATTGAACGCTTAATGCACGAGTTGCAGGAAAAGTTGCGGGATATCGACAGAGCCAAACTGGCGCTTAAGCTTGAAGTGGATAAAGACATGAACACGCTGCTGGAACGTATTATCGGTGGCGTGGCATTTGAAAAACATTATCTGGGTGCGCAGCCTATTTTTCAGTGCCTGAAAAGCCTTAACGATCTGGTGCGCCTTTCCCGGGCGCTGGATGTGGATTTTCCGTTCGCGGATTATGCGGCTATCGAACACATTCCGGTGATTGAGGTGGAATTTGTGCATCTGGCGGGGTTTGGCGACACCCCCGGTCAGCTGACGCTGCTGGACACGCCCGGGCCAAATGAAGCCGGGCAGCCGCACCTGCAAAAAATGCTCAATGAACAGCTGGCTCGCGCTTCTGCGGTGCTGGCGGTGATGGATTACACCCAGTTGAAATCGATTTCTGACCAGGAAGTGCGGCAGGCGATCGCCGCTGTCAGCAAATCGGTGCCGCTGTATGCGCTGGTCAATAAGTTCGATCAGAAAGACCGTAACAGCGACGATGAAGAGCAGGTTCGGGCGACTATCTCGGGCACGCTGATGAAAGGCTACATCACGCCGGGACAGATTTTCCCGGTCTCGTCGATGTGGGGCTATCTTGCCAACCGCGCGCGGCATGAGATCTCAACCTATGGAAAACTGCCTGATCATCAGGATCAACGCTGGGTACAGGATTTTGCCGAAGCCGCGCTTGGCAGGCGCTGGCGCACGGCGGATCTGGACGATCTGACTCATATTCGCCACGCCGCAGATTTGCTGTGGGAAGATTCGCTGTTTGAAAAGCCGATCAACATGTTGCTGCACGCGGCGCATGCCAATGCATCGCTGTTTGCGTTGCGTTCTGCATCGCATAAGTTGTTGAACTATGCACAAACCTCGCGGGATTTCCTCGATTTTCGCCTGCAAGGATTGACCGTTGCGGCGGATCAGTTGCAGGACAATATCGCCCGCCTTGAAGAGGACATGGCTCACTTTACAGTGCGCCAGCGGGTAGTGAGCGAAGAGATCAGCCACGAAGTTGAACAGGCGATGGAAGCCGCACAGGGTTTTATCGAGCAGCAGCAGCGTGAAATCCTGACGCTGGTGGAAAACAGTTTCAGCGCGGACAACCTGCATCAGATAAGCGTGGCGCACGGCGCTGAATTGCGCTGGGCACAGCAGGACGGCAGCGGGGAGCTGATCCTTGAAGATGAAGAGCAGGCAAACCGGTTGCTGAGCATTATTCGTTCCGATTGTGAAAGCACGATTTTTTCCAGTCAGCAGGGCATTATCCGCGAGCTGTCGCTGCGCTTTAGTCAACTGGAAACCTCGCTCAGCCGAACGCTTGATGATGCACTGCGTCCGATAGAGTCTCACGTCAAAGAGGAATTACATCGCGCCGGGTTCCGCACACGAATTACGCTGCCGGTGTTTCAGTCCGGATCGTTACAAATCACGATGCCACAATGGTTTAACGGAGCTATCGCGGCGGAAGAAAGCCCGGTGGGCAATGCCCGTGGCGGCATGCGTGAAACGGTCAGTCGCTGGCTGAACAACCCCAACTGGGGCTGGGACGATTATGTGATGACCAAAACGCGCTACCTCATTGATGTGAATGCGATTAAAGGTCGAATTCTCGACAGCGTCGCGACCTTCTGTTCACAAATCCTTAAAGCTTTGGCGGCTCAAGTCGATGTCTCTGTTACGGCGGGAATGGCGACGTTCTTCGCAGAGTTTTCGCAAAGCCTCAGTAGGTTGCAAAAAAGCCTGCAGGAGAGCCTGACGCTCCGCCAACACCACCAGTCCACGGTGGCCGTGCTTTGCCAGAAGCTGCAGCAAAGCCTGGCGACGGTACGCTGGATTGAAGAGGATGCGCGCCTGTTGCGCGATGACATTCAAACCCTTTTTGCGGCTGAACAGAGATGAACACGCGATTGCTGGAGGGGCCGGGCCGGGCGCTTGAGTCCCTCCATGCCCGATTTATGGTCGACCTGGTGTTGGGGATTGATAACCCTCGCCAGCATGCGCTTGCCCCGCAACAAGAGCAGTTTCGTGAGCGTCTGATGAATGAAATCGTGGCGCAGACGCAGCTGCGGCCCTGGTCTGCGGCGGGTTTGTTCAGCGACAACCCGGCGATGCGGTTGGGCCTGGTGGAAAAACTCGCCAGCCAGTTCGATCCCGGGCATCTGGCGCTCACCCGGATGAGCGATTATCTGCTTATTTTGCAAACCCAAAGCCACGCCTCAGTGGAGTTACGCCAGCAGTATGGCCTGATTGGCGAACAGTTCAGCCTGCGTGCCGGACATAAACAACGGGCGCTCACCCAGCGCGGGTTGATGGTGCAGTCTGGTTTGCACAGCGACGAAGTTTTTACCCGCTGGCACGCCGGGCAATACGATGGCTGGTCGCTGGCAGGGCGGTGCTATGTCGCGCTGGAAGAGCTGCGCTGGGGCGCGTTTGGCGATACCTGGCGGCTGGCAAATCCCGCAGTGCGCGCGTTGCTAAAAGACAGTTTACGTACAATGACCGCGCAGTATCTGGCGGAAGGCATAGGTGCGGCGAAAGAGACTCGTCATTCTTATCACCAATGGCTGGCTTCGCCAACGTCAGTGGGGCTGATGGATCATAAAGAGATGCTGGCCTGGATGGGCAGCAACTGTGATGCAGTCCGACAGCCGGTGTGCTGGTCGGTGACACAAACCTGGCAGCCCGTTGCGCTGGGCATGCCGAGACTTTGTTCGGCAACCCGATTGGTGGATGCAATGATTGAAGAGCTTTTTGTTGATGAGGCCTGATTGCCGGATGGCGGCCTAAACGCCTTATCCAGCCTACGAGGGTTGTACGCCGGGCAAACGCAGTGCCGCCCGGCATCTGACATTAATGATGCAATTATTTTCATTGTTGGGCTTTTAAATATGATGTTGCTGTGAATTGTCTGTAAGGAATTATCGATTGAAAAAGCGTTGGCGTATTAATTATACGCACAGCAAATCGTGGTTAATTAGCGAGAATATCGGTGTTTTTTTGTGCGGGAAATGAGGGCGATTAACCAAGGGAATTCAGCCCTTAAGATTGAACTTATTTGCGTTTCATCAACCAACTTAACAGTAAACGTATTTTTCCGTGAAGTTGATCACACATATAAACACTGTTAGGGTAAAAGACAGAAATACGAGAAATATCACTGCTCATTGACCTTTTGGTCAGCACCTTTTACTGCCAGAGCAGGCGTCAACAGGTTCGGTTGTACAGGCTGTAACCCGCCAGTGTAAGTAAACCTGCTACGCTTGAAATGTGGAGCACAGCCATTCGCCGCTCCACTCCGCACCGCGGCGAACCCCCTTGTTCGCCACCCTTGCGTGCGCTCACGGCGATAGTTAACGAGGACAACAATGCTAAAAAGGAAAAAAATTAAGCCGATCACGCTTCGTGATGTCACCATCATCGACGACAGTAAGCTGCGCAAAGCGATCACTGCCGCTTCGCTGGGTAACGCGATGGAATGGTTTGACTTCGGCGTTTACGGATTTGTGGCCTACGCACTCGGTAAGGTCTTTTTCCCGGATGCCAACCCTGGCGTTCAGATGATTGCCGCGTTGGGGACCTTCTCTGTTCCCTTCCTGATTCGCCCACTGGGTGGCCTGTTTTTCGGCATGCTCGGCGACAAATACGGTCGCCAGAAAATACTCTCTATTACGATTATCATCATGTCGATCAGTACATTCTGTATCGGCCTGATCCCCGGCTATACCACCATTGGTATCTGGGCTCCTGTCCTGCTGCTGCTCTGTAAGATGGCGCAGGGCTTCTCAGTCGGTGGCGAATACACCGGGGCGTCTATCTTTGTCGCCGAATACTCGCCAGACCGTAAACGTGGCTTTATGGGAAGCTGGCTCGACTTCGGTTCCATCGCCGGTTTCGTGCTGGGTGCGGGTCTGGTGGTGCTGATTTCCACCATTGTGGGTGAAGATAACTTCCTTGACTGGGGCTGGCGTCTGCCGTTCTTCCTGGCGCTACCGCTGGGGATTATCGGGCTTTATCTGCGCCATGCGCTGGAAGAGACCCCGGCCTTCCAGCAGCACGTTGAGAAGCTGGAGCAGGGCGACCGTCAGGGCCTGCAGGAAGGGCCGAAGGTGTCGTTTAAGGAGATTGCCACCAAACACTGGCGCGCGCTGCTGGTGTGCGTGGGGATGGTGATTTCGACCAACGTCACCTACTACATGCTGCTGACCTACATGCCGAGTTATCTGTCGCATAACCTGCATTACTCGGAAGACCATGGCGTGCTGATCATCATCGCGATTATGGTCGGGATGCTGTTTGTGCAGCCAATTATCGGCATGCTCAGTGACCGCTTCGGCCGTCGTCCGTTTATTCTGGTCGGCAGCGTGCTGCTGTTCGTCTGTTCCATCCCGGCATTTATCCTGATTACCAGTAATGTCGTCGCGCTGATTTTCTGTGGCCTGCTGCTGCTGGCGGTGATCCTCAACTGCTTTATTGGGGTAATGGCTTCATCACTGCCTGCGATGTTCCCGACGCATATCCGCTACAGTGCGCTGGCCAGTGCGTTTAACATCTCAGTGCTGGTTGCCGGTCTGACGCCAACGCTGGCGGCCTGGTTGGTCGAGTACACTGAGAATCTGATGATGCCAGCCTATTACCTGATGGTGATTGCGGTCATCGGTCTGCTGACCGGTATCTCGATGAAAGAAACAGCGAACCGTCCGTTGAAAGGCGCGACGCCTGCGGCTTCGGATATCCAGGAAGCGAAAGAAATTCTGCAAGAGCATCACGATAACATCGAGCAGAAGATTGAAGATATCGATACGCAGATTGCGGAATTGCAGGAAAAACGCACCACGCTAGTGGACCAGCATCCGCGCATTAATGAATAACTGCATTCATTAGCTTTGCTTAAGACGCCTCCCTTTCTGGAGGCCTTTTTTGGGCTCTCGATGCCCTGTTTTATGATTCTGTTTTTATTATTCACGATATAAAATGAATCAAAATGGTTGGCGCTCTCGCCAGACAGCGTGACAGTACGCTCCCGTGCATAACGTACGGTGAGGCCAGCCCGCAGGCTGGCATATTGTCTGGCTCACTCGATAAACCGCTGCAGGCGCTGCAGCAGAAGGCGGTTTTCCTGCCGCAGGCGTTCATTTTCATCCAGCAAAGTGAGCGTGACGGCGATGCCCGGCCAGTCCAGCGCCAGCTCCTGACGCAGGCGCAATGCACGATGCACGACCGTGACAGCATGATCGTCAAATTGCCAGGCTTCGCCGGTGCTCTGGCGAGGTTCTATCACGCCAAGCCCGACAATTTCATTCAGTTCTTCTTCGGAGACGCCGGTGTGCAGGCAAAATTCGGTTACGGTAAAAGTGATGGTGACATTAGCCATGATTTTTCCCCCACGTTTTACGCGGACTGAAGCTGGCTTGCGCCTCGGCCAGTTGCTGCCAGAGCTCCGTGCTCTTCTCATCAGGTTTCGGCGGCATCACAATTTTTATCACCGCAAACAGATCGCCAGTGTGTTGTTTGTTCACCAGCCCTTTGCCTTTAATTCGCAGGCGTTGCCCCGCCTGACTGCCCGCCGGAATGGTAACCAGAACGCTCTCTTTCAGCGTCGGTACTTCCACTTTCGCGCCGAGAGCCGCTTCCCACGGTGTGAGCGGCACCACGACTTCCAGGTTGTGCCCCGTAATGTCGAACAGAGGATGCGGCGCAATGCGGATTACCAGCCACAGGTCGCCGTTGGGCCCGCCATTTTCGCCCGCTGTGCCCTGGCCTTTAAGGCGGATGCGTTGACCATCACCGACGCCTGCCGGAATTTTGACATTGAGGGTTTTCGGGATTTCCTGTTCGACCATGCCAAACACGTTATAAACCGGTAGCTTATAGCTGATGGTTCGTTGATGTGCGTCGAGGGTTTCTTCGAGGAAGACAGCCACTTCGATTTCCACGTCGTGACCGCGGGCGGTGTGCGCCTGGCGCGATTGTTGTGCACGATGACCGAACATAGACGAGAAGATATCGTCGAAATCCTGCTGGCTATAGCTTTCTTGCTGCCCGGTATGGGCCTGCTGACGAAACTGTGGATCGTTGCGATGTTGCCAGAGCGTGTCGTATTCCTGGCGACGTTGCTCGTCGCTCAACACTTCCCAGGCTTCGGCCACCTCTTTAAAACGGGCTTCGGCATCGGGTTCTTTACTGACATCGGGATGGTATTGACGAGCAAGTCGACGATAGGCGGTCTTAATGGTTTTGAGATCGTCCGTCGGCTTCACGCCCATGATGGCGTAATAATCCTTTAATTCCATAGCATTATCTCTTATGAATCACGAACAGAACGGGTTCCCTGAAACCGTTACCCTTGTAAGTGTAGGGCAACCCAGGTGATCCAGTCAGAGAAAATGCGCAGGGATGAAGCGAAACTCAGTAACGGCGAGCGGATTTCGAGGTGTCGTCGTCATCAAGCAAGCTGAACTGGTAGTCGCACAGTTCAGCGCGACGGCGGTCACAAGCTTTCTGGAACGTGGCCTGCGATCCTGGCGCCAGGGTGTCTTCGATGCGAGCAATCAGCTTTTCCAGCACGTGCTCCTCTTTTACACAGCGTAGCTTTTTCAGGTAGTGATCGACGGTCATAGTGCCTCCTTGCTGGCTTCAGATGGTGAATCAATCATCATGCTTCGCGCGAAGAATACATGCGATAGTGTTCAAAAGATATTCAATTGTTTTTGCAGCATTGTTGGAAATCGACGTCAAAGGCATGGAATATGAAGGGTTATCAGGTGGATAAACCGAATTTTTGCGCTAAACGCGCAAGGGCATTTTCAGAAGTTTCAGGGGCGGGGTGGGGGAAATGTCTGGTGATCTCGTAGGATATCCTTCAGATGTAAAACAGCATTCAACGGCAGAACGGAAGATTTCCAAAACGCAGCGCCGCTCCAGCGTCGGGTATATAACCGCGCGGCACGCCGACCCCAAAACATTCCGGACACGTTATTATTCCCGCCACCCGAGCCTGATGCTTAAAGGCGACTGGCTGAAGGAAGCGGGATTTGATACCGGGACGGAGGTGACGGTGAAAATATCAGACGGCGTGCTGACGATTATTGCGGATACCAGTGAAGTGCAGGCGCTGAAGGCTGAACTTTGCCAGTTTAAAGAGGCGGCTATGGGGATGAAGGCTCTGGTTGCTTAGCAGTTAAATAACAACTAATAGAATTAAATGGCCGAGATATTATTAATCCCGGCCATTTAAGTTAAATTGCTTTGCTGATATAATTATTATAATTTAGCCAGAAATTAGGGTTAAAATGACTTTCTTTATTTAAACCCAGTAAAATTCCTATCTCCAGGTATTTTTCAAAGTCTATCTCATGAGGGTTGAAGTTTATTTCCATTAAATCAATAAATAACCCTTCGTAAGCCATCTCATATTCATCGTGGTCTATGTAATGTTTAACTGCATCATATGTTTCGATACCTAATCGTTCAGAATAAGAGTTAAGTAATAGCATGAGAGATTCTTTTATTGAAAAAAAATCTATCTGTTTATCATCATGTTCCATATGTATCTCTGTTTTTATGGTGGATTTGGTACAGTGTTTGTGGGATATGATGTTGATATTTTCCCAGGGAAACTTGGATGCGTTGGTGGATAAAAATCAACTCGTATATCGACTCCATCTCTACTTCCAATTACGTATGGGGAATTCCATTTTCCTACACCAGTAACAGAAGCTGGGTCAGTCGCTACATCTAACACATGATGTAAAATATCATCATCGCTCCAACTAAATAGCTGCGCCTAATACCGCTACACTTTTGCCTGCCCATGCTTAGCTCCGGGGAATGGACTGACGGTGTCCATAAAATGACGAACTTTTTTCAGTAGTTGCCACATTGTCCGGCACTGATGATTACGGGTTATTGTGTCATGTAGCGCCTGCCATAACCGCTCTACGTGGTTCACCCATGGCGAGTAAACCGGCTGATAAATCACCCTGAACTTCGGGTTGGCTTTCAGCCTGCGCAACGTTTCACGGCTTTTATGGATGATGTCGTTATCCACGATGAGGGTGATTGTTTTCGCCCGCCGGTATGTCGCTTTCAGATGCGTTAACAGACTAATAAATAATGATGAACTTTTGCTGCTGCCACCTACGTAGCTCACTTTTCCCGTACCACTGTGCAGCGCCCCGGCCAGATAATATTTTTCATTCTGCCCCGGAGTCACCACGCGTTTTTGCTGCCCGCGTAGCTGCCAGTCTGCACCGATTTTGGGATTGAGGTGGATATCCACTTCATCCTCATAAAAGACCGGGTGCTCTGCGCTGCATTCGTCCAGTGCTTTGTGGATTGCGGCCATCTTTTCATCTTTATGCGGATCACGGATACACAGCGTCGGAGCTGCCCTGCGCCATACTATCCCGGCGATGGGTAACCAGCGACGAAGGGTTCCCGCATGCAACCGACATCCTGTTATCTCATTGATTTTTATCGCCAGAAGTTCTGTGCTCCAGCGCGAGCGCTGATAACCAAAATCACCGGGAGAATGCTTTATCAGTTCACGTAACAACGTGCAGATATGTTCAAAGGGCCAGCGTCGGGAACGCCCGGCAGGCAATGATTTGAGACCTTCGACACCCGAAATCGTAAACCAGTTAATCCAGCGACCGATGGATGAACGGGCGCAGCAGAGCGTTCTGGCGACGTCGCTGACACGTTCACCCCGATGAAGCATCAGCATTGCGGTGAGCCTGCGGGCATGATTTTTATCGCGCGTTTTATGGATAGCTTTCTGCATCAGGCGTCGTTCATGACGGGGTATTGGTGCTATGATCGGCATCGCTCAGTCCGGTTGGTGATTTGTTTTGATTTGGCGATTGATCAGATCGCACAATCCGGGCTGAGTTCCCTTTAAGTGATCTACTATTCGGCGCAGCTATTTAGGAGCACTTCCATCCGGCATTGGTTTATCAATCGCTTCACCTCTTTGCCACCTTCTGAATATTTTATATAATCCTAATGATTCAATCCATGATAATGGATTTTGTATATAACCGTAAGGATTTACTGATGATTTTGCATGTCAAAACTCATGATGCAATAATTTCATCGATATTTTTTGAATATATTTCCTTATTCAGCTTGTCAATAACCTTGATGTTATCATTGGTTATTAATAGATCTTTTAAATGATAATTAAATACAAATTCATTGGGTATATCTTTAATTATATTATCTCGGTAAATAATGTTTTTTTCTTTTGCTACATGCAAATCTAAAGAAAATTCATCCATCGTAAGAGAACATTTTAGAATGAATTCTAGTCCCAATTCTTTTAACTTTTTTTTCTTGAATACCCATTCATTGATATACCCCTCTCTTCTGAATTCATTTATGGCGGCTATGATGATATCGCTTGGTAGCGGATGTGTCTCATTGCATTTATCCATTCCAAGCATAAGTAAACTAATAAAGTATTCATTTAGAAATTCTTTCTTTTTATTCGTGTATTCATCCTGGCTCATGGGAATGCTAACACAAAGAACATTGCAAGTATTTATATAAGTATTAGATAAAGGTTCTTTTTGACAGACAAAGCAAATTCTTTTAAAATCATCTGTTTGATATTTGACTGCCTTCAAATATCTTTCAATATAATTACATAAGCTTCGAGATTGCTTTTTAAATAAAAATGTTATTTCTTCTCTGTAATCTAATATTTCAGGGTATAAATATATTTCTTTCAGAATCATGGTCTTTGATGCCTCTTCGGATCTAATGTATCGGCATGCCTTGCAGCATTTTGTCTTTCCCACTCCAGAATTCGGTCTCGTGCCCCCGGTCCCGCTGGTTCATTATGCACTATTTTTGATGTATATCTGCCCGCATTCCCCGGTTCACTGTTCCAGTCTCTTACCTGTTTTTCTGCTCTAGATGATTTGCCATCTAACCTAATTCGTCCCTTACTAACACCAGTTTTAACCACTTGTCCAGTTCTGGTATCAGTAATTTCATATCCATGTTGTGCTGCTTCCGATGTCTTAGAATTTCCATGCGGTTGAGGTACTAAGCCTAACGGATCGACCCACCCGAGAGGGTTTTCGACATAGCTATAGGGACTTATACCACCTAATAACCCTATCGGGTCATAGGAACGATCCCGACGGCATCGTACTTTTTAACACGCTACCGCCCGCGCCGTTACTGCCTTTCCGGCCACTGCTTTTTACATCTTTAACAACACGTTAGCACGCAACGCCCGACGCGCACTTTTACGCCGGTGGCCAGTATAACGGCGACGCCCGCCGCCGTTAATGTCTTGTTTTGTCCTTGTCTTTTTCTGTGAGCGCCATCATTACCCCTTCAC
>NZ_JBLFJW010000010.1:0-152193 GCF_047713085.1 Pantoea sp. sgz302252 | reverse complement strand
CGGCACGTGTGGGAAGAGGCCAGGGAGAAGGCGGATGAACTGCGGCTGACGACATGGGGCAAAAAGGTGTACGCGCGACGCAAGGAGACGGTGGAGCGCAGCTTCGCGGATGCGAAACAGCACCACGGTCACCGGTATGCGCGGTATCGTGGGTTGCGGAAGGTACAGATACAGTGCTGGCTTGCAGCGACAGCGCAGAATATGAAGAAGATGGCGCTGCTGGCGCTTCTTTACTGGCTTTTTTGGGTGTTAAAGGCCGCTTATGAGGGATATGTGAGGCCGGAAAGGTCGGGTGAGCGCGAAAACAGAGGGATGAGAAAAAATATCGCGATCGCGACCTGCGGTCGCTCATAAAACAGAACCCCACGAAAAACGCGGGGTTCGTCAGCAGTCTGATAAAACGTGGCTTTTCCTTCTTTGTGGTTAGCAGCCGAAAATCAACGAGTTGATTTTCCTCATTTTTGTCTGGTGATATTTTCTGGATCTGCAATTAAGCAGGCTATGTCATCATATTGGGGCTGGATATTTATCCAGCCTTTTTTTATGATAGCGCATTGATCTCATTCTTTAACGCAGGAGCGTCACGTGATCGGCAGACTCAGAGGCATTATTCTGGAAAAACAACCCCCCCTGGTTTTACTGGAGGCGGGCGGTGTTGGCTATGAAGTGCATATGCCGATGACCTGTTTCTACGAACTGCCCGATCAGGGCAAAGAAGCCATCATCTTCACCCATTTTGTGGTGCGTGAAGATGCGCAGCTGCTGTTTGGTTTCAACAATAAGCAAGAGCGCACGCTGTTCAAAGAGCTGATCAAAACCAACGGCGTGGGGCCGAAGCTGGCGCTTGCCATCCTTTCCGGCATGTCCGCTCAGCAGTTTGTGAATGCGGTGGAGCGTGAAGATTCTGTCGCTCTGGTGAAGCTTCCGGGCATCGGCAAGAAAACGGCCGAGCGTCTGGTGGTCGAAATGAAAGACCGCTTCAAAGGCCTGCATGGCGACTTGTTTACACCGGCTTCTGACCTGGTGCTGACTTCCCCGGCAAGCCAGGCGACTGACGATGCCGAGCAGGAAGCCGTTGCAGCGCTGGTGGCGCTGGGCTATAAACCTCAGGAAGCCAGCCGGATGGTGAGCAAAATCGCCAGCCCGAATGCCAGCAGTGAAACGTTAATCCGCGACGCGCTTCGCGCCGCGATGTGAGGTAAGGGATGATTGAAGCTGACCGCCTGGTCTCTGCAGGCAGTATCACGCCGGAAGATGTTGTTGACCGTGCGATTCGCCCAAAATTGCTGGAAGAGTATATCGGCCAGCCACAGGTGCGCTCGCAAATGGAAATCTTTATTCAGGCGGCGAAACTGCGCGGTGAAGCGCTCGATCATCTGTTAATTTTTGGGCCGCCGGGGTTGGGGAAAACCACCCTTGCCAATATTGTTGCCAACGAAATGGGCGTGAATCTGCGCACCACTTCTGGCCCGGTGCTTGAAAAAGCCGGTGACCTGGCGGCGATGCTCACCAACCTTGAGCCGCACGACGTGCTGTTCATCGATGAAATTCACCGCCTTTCTCCGGTGGTGGAAGAAGTGCTGTATCCGGCGATGGAAGATTATCAACTGGATATCATGATCGGCGAAGGCCCGGCGGCACGTTCAATCAAAATCGATTTACCGCCCTTCACCCTGATTGGTGCGACGACCCGTGCGGGGTCATTAACTTCTCCCCTAAGAGACCGTTTCGGTATTGTTCAGCGTCTTGAGTTTTATCAGGTGCCTGATTTGCAATATATCGTGGGCCGCAGCGCGCGCTTTATGGGCGTCGAAATGAGTGAAGAGGGCGCGCTTGAAATTGCCCGCCGCGCGCGTGGTACGCCGCGTATCGCCAACCGTCTGCTCCGTCGTGTACGTGATTTTACCGAGGTTCGTCACGATGGAACGGTGTCGGCGGAGATTGCCGCGCAGGCGCTGGATATGCTCAACGTCGATGCGGAAGGGTTTGATTACATGGACCGCAAGCTGCTGCTGGCGGTGATAGACAAATTCTTCGGTGGCCCGGTCGGGTTGGATAACCTGGCGGCGGCTATTGGCGAAGAGCGAGAAACCATCGAGGACGTGCTGGAACCGTATCTTATCCAGCAAGGATTCCTGCAACGCACGCCTCGTGGCCGCATGGCGACAGTCCGCGCGTGGAATCACTTCGGGATCACACCACCTGAAATGCCTTGAATGCCCGGTGGCGGCTAACGCCTGACCGGGCCTACGGGAAATGTAGGCCTGCGCAAGCGAAGCGCCGCCAGGCATTTTATCTGCCGTAACTTGTATGTTTGAAGGGTCAGGAGGCAATATCGAAACTGATTGATTTGCTGATGCTGTAGCACGATTTTGAACTTGGGTAAGCAAGTCCGAGGGTGAGTAAATATGTGCCGTATCTTTGCTCTTTTGGATAAAAGTGTACGCGGTTTTGACTGCATATACTTTTGATGATGAGCAAGATGCTGCAGCATGTTCCCGTATGAGGGCTATTAACCCGTGAAGGAGCGTTTTGCGTAGCATCGGTTTCAGTTCAGTATTAACCCGAACAACTGCTTGGGCGGTGTTTACCAGTCCGCATCTGCAAGAACGGGATACCTGAAAATGAAAGAAGTTACCATCGTTGGAATTGATATCTCGAAATTGTCATTTTGATACCTATATCGATACGACACAGCAAATTCATCATCTCCAGAATTGTGAGGCTGGATTTCAATCTCTTATTCAGTTACTTCATAAACTTAGCGTTGGATTGATAGCGACTGAAGCGACAGGCAAATATCATTTGCCTTTAGCTATGGCCATGACCAAGGCCGGTTATGCTGTTGCAGTCGTAAACCCGCGTAAGATAAAAAACTTCGGAAGGGCAATGGAACATCTTGCGAAGAATGATCCTCTCGACGCTGGTGACCCGCAGGAGGCAGCTGATTCATATCAGAACGATGGAACAAAATCGGATTCAAGAGCAGACCGATTCAGTGTCCCAGTCCAGCCTTTCATGGCATTTTGCCTGGATTGATGCCGAAGTTTCTCTGTTGGATGAAGAAATCAGTGAGCAGCTACTCAATACAGACTCGTTGGCTGAAAAAAGGAAAATACTGAATAGCGTCAAAGGCGTTGGAGCGGTTACGCTTGCTGCACTTTTGGTGATGGTGTCCGAACCTGGACAGCTCCGCAGGCAAAACAGATGATTACGTATGGTTCGATGGGGAGCTAAAAAGCGAGCAAATCTTAATCACTGGTTAAATAACCAGATAAATTTATTTTATCTGGGTCAAATGAGTGATATGGTGTCACCAATGAGACCCATTGGAGGTGCTATGTCTGAATTTGAATTGCTTGCGCAGGATCTCCTGCAGAAATCTGAAGAAGAAGAAAAATTGCAGCAGGAAAAGGACAGAGAGCTTATTGCAAAAGTTCTTGAAATTTATGATCAAAAATACGTGGCAGAACTGCTTAGAAAAGTAGGTAATAATGACTGGAGCAGGGAAACGATAAATCGGTGGATTAACGGGAAGTGTGGGCCAAAATCATTGACCTCTGCAGAGGAAATTCTGCTAAGGAAAATGCTGCCAGAACCTCCGAAGCATCACCCTGACTACGCATTTCGCTTTATCGATTTATTTGCTGGCATCGGTGGTATTCGCAAAGGGTTTGAAGAAATTGGCGGTCATTGCGTTTTTACCAGTGAATGGAACAAAGAGGCTGTCCGGACTTACAAAGCAAACTGGTTTAACGATGAGCAGGAACATAAATTTAACCTCGACATTCGTGAAGTCACTCTTAGTGATAGAGAAGGCTTGTCGGAAACTGCTGCCTATAAGCATATCGATAAAGAAATTCCTGATCATGATGTCTTGTTAGCCGGGTTCCCTTGCCAGCCTTTTAGCCTCGCAGGTGTCAGCAAGAAAAATTCTTTAGGAAGAGCTCATGGGTTTGAATGTGAAGCTCAAGGGACGCTCTTCTTTGATGTTGCGCGTATTATTAAGGCCAAAAAGCCGGCAATATTCGTCCTTGAAAACGTTAAGAACCTGAAAAGCCACGATAAAGGCAAAACCTTCAAGGTCATCATGGAAACGCTTGATGAGCTTGGTTATGAAGTTGCAGATGCAGGTGTTTCGGGTTCTGATGATCCCAAAATTATTGACGGGAAAAATTTCTTACCTCAGCACAGAGAGCGAATTGTATTAGTCGGATTCCGTCGCGATCTTAAAATCCACGATGGTTTTACCCTTCGCAATATTCATAAATTGTATCCACAAAATCGTCCAACATTTGGAGAGTTACTGGATCCTGCGGTAGACAGTAAATATATATTGACACCGAAACTCTGGGAATACCTGTATAACTATGCCAAGAAACATGCCGCGAAAGGCAATGGTTTTGGGTTTGGACTCGTTAATCCTACAAATGTGAACAGTGTGGCCAGAACTCTCTCTGCCCGGTACCACAAAGATGGCTCTGAAATACTGGTAGACAGAGGATGGGACAAAGCGAAAGGGGAATTAGATTTCCGCGACGAAGAAAATCAAAGCCGGCGCCCAAGAAGGTTGACGCCTCATGAATGTGCCCGGCTAATGGGGTTTGAAAAAGTCGGCGGCAAACCGTTCAGGATCCCTGTTTCTGATACCCAGTCTTATCGCCAGTTTGGGAACTCTGTTGTTGTTCCTGTATTTGAAGCTGTTGCCAGATTGCTTGAACCTTACATCGGTAAAGCTGTTTCTGCGCGAGCAGACAAAACGAAAATCAAATAAAGAAAGCCCTCAGGCGCTCGTGCCTGAGGGCTTTCCTCGAGTTTATACAGTGTAGATACCGATAAGCTTGGCAATAAAATGCCCCAGAGTCATCAATTCTGGTCGAATAGCCTCAGGATATTTTTTGTGCAGGGAAGAGGGAACAACCAGCGTAACCCGTTCTTGCTGCATTTCTTTAAATTGTGCCAATGACACTCCTTCCTGAAGCGTAAAGAGATGGATGTTTTTTATTCTGTCTGCTTCATTCAACACTTGCCGCCACCGATCCTTGCATGTCGTTTTTACCGCAAGCATATGGAGTTTTTCGTCCGGAAATGCTTTGTCATGGTACGCATCATAAGATGGAAAAAGGAAGTCTGGTTTTTTATTCCCTTCAGTAACGCACTGTGTTGCGAACTGAGTAAGACCATGTTCAAGGAAAAGCTGTTCAAGATGTAGCTCCAGTGATTTCCCTGCACGGGATTTTCTGCGGTTACTGACTGAATTAGCCAGCGCGATAAAGTCATCAACCGAGTTAAATCCCTTCTTTATAATATCAAGGACATGCATTTCCTCTACAAGGAGGAAAATATCATATTCCACACGCCTGCGATCGATGAGTTGCTCGTCTGGGTCTGCACAGCCTTTTGAAAAGTAGTCCGCAGCGTATTTAATTATTTCTGAGCCAGATGGGAATGTGGTTTCCCAGGGCGCTGGAATTTTGTATTTCTTCTGGGTTGTTTTTGGCTGAAGAGCTAATCCACCTAAAATTTCTTTTGCGGGACCAAACCTCAGCGATCCAGGGATAATTTCGCCAAGAATGGATTCGACAATGTCCTCTTCGTCAGGATTTTTGCAAACCCACACATCAACGTTCTTACTGTCACTTCCGGGCTCGTGCTCAAAGGCCAGGATGGACAATGCACCTGTATTTTCAGGATCCTGAAGTGGACTCCCTGGGCCCCAGCGCGTTATACGTTTTTCATTTCGGGTTTTACCAAAATAGCTGCCGTTATAATAAATCGCGCGTGCTTCACTATCACTGCAAATATGCGAGGAGTAGGTTGAATTGAGAAAAACCGAGGGATTTAGTTCCTCAGTGTGGTCTATTGAGGGAAACAGTTCTGCAACGATGCCAGAAGGGATATATAGGCCAACCTGATGACCGCCAGTTGCACCAGTGTCATTTGCTGACAAGCGTTTGATGTACAGAAAATAATTGCCCGTTGCCTTACTCAGTAACCATTCCTGAAAGCCTGACATATGCGTCCTTACTTAAAGACAAATCGATCTGTTGTTCAATAGATTTAACTATGCCTGGCAGAGCAGCATCTCTCCAGACGAGCATATCGATACGAAAGCATGAATTCCAACGAGGATAAATGTCAACGCTAGATTGTTACCAGCTCAGCCAGCTTGCTGGCAATATTGCCCATTGAATCTTCAGTTGTGCTCAAACCGCTGCGTGAACCAAGTAACGGACTGACTTCGCGGAGATCTTCATACGTTGTGTTATGTACAATGGGAACAAGAAGATCTCGTGCCAGAAGCGCCGATAGCTCTTTATCAGCAATCCCTTCTCCAGCGAGTCGCTTTAGTAGTGCAGGGGTCACCAGCACAATTCCTACGCGCGATTTTGCCAATCCTTTATCGATTTCCCGGAGTAACGTTGCACCAAGTAAAACATCTTTTTCACTAAACCAGACTGATACACCCTTCATCTCAAGTTGGTCATGCAACTCTTTGGCTGCGTCTTTGCGATCGTCCCAGGCATGGCACAGGAATACATCCCGTAAATCAGGAACAGAGGCCCGTTTCTCAACGTTCTCACGGACTGGCGTAAGAGTACGCACTTCCGCAGAGGTATAAATCACGGATGAACCTGCCCGTGACCAACGTGGTCTGGTGCTACTAGAGCTTCCTCCGCCGCTGCTGCTATACCCGCTCGAACCGCCACCTAGCGAGAAATAAGAGGGCGTTGAGTATGAGCGATAGCCACCATAGCTGCTGCCGCAGGCTGGGCAGGAAGCCCTCCCGCTAGCAGTGCGGTGTCCGTATCTTGGTGCTGTGCATCTGGCCATGTTCTAATCCTTTGGTTCAAAAAGTTCAGTGATTAGTTTGCCTAACTGTTTGCCACATCCTTGATGATCAATAACTGTTTTAATATCCAGCCTGTTGAAATATACAACCCAATATCCATTCAATCAATGCTGTTTTTATATTGACCACTTGACCCCAAACACAACTGCTCACCCTTGACCGTAATACGCCGTCTTCCCGTGCTTGCGCAGGTAATGCTTGTCGAGGAGCTCCGGCTGCATGCTGGCGAGCTCCGGGGTGAGCTGACGTGAAAACAGCCCCATGTAGGCACACTCTTCCAGCACCACCGCGTTATGAACCGCGTCATGGGCATTTTTCCCCCAGGCAAATGGACCATGGGAATGGACCAGCACCGCGGGGATTTGCTGCGGATCCAACTCCCGTTGCTCAAAGGTGTCGATAATCACTTTCCCGGTTTCATATTCGTACTCTGCGCCGATTTCCTGCGGCGTCATGGGGCGGGTACAGGGGATAGTGCCGTAAAAATAATCGGCGTGGGTGGTGCCCCAGGCGGGCAAATCTTTCCCGGCCTGAGACCAGATGGTGGCATGGCGTGAATGGGTATGCACGATGCCGCCTATCTGCGGATAGCGTCGGTACAGCGCCAGGTGAGTGGCGGTATCGGACGATGGTTTCAGTTTCCCTTCAATCACCTTTCCGGTCGCGACGTCCACCACCACCATATCTTCCGCGCGCATCTCGCTGTATTCCACGCCGGAAGGTTTAATCACCATCCGCTGGCGTTCGCTGTCGATGGCGCTGACGTTACCCCAGGTGAACGTGACCAGCCCGTGTGCTGGTAGCGCCAGATTGGCCGCCAGCACCTCAGCTTTCAGTGGCTCTAACATGTTAATCCTCCTGCCTGCATTTTGGTTTCGATCCAGCGACGGGCCTCGATTATCTCCAGCACCGGCTCTTTGGCTTTTTCGGTCCACATCTCTATCAAAAACGCGCCACGGTAGTTGAGCCGTTCCAGCGTGCGGAACAGGGCGATAAAATCGACACAGCCCGCGCCGAATGGCACGTCGCGAAATTGTCCTGGCTGCGTTGGCGTCACCGGCTGAGTGTCTTTCAGGTGGATAGCGGCGATCCTGTCGATACCGAGTGCCAGTTCGGCCGACACGTCGTTCCCCCACGCACTGAGGTTGCCCACGTCCGGGTAGACGCTGAACCACGGCGAGGCCAGACGCTGGTCCCACACTTTCCATTTGCTTATCGAATTCATGAAGTCGGTGTCCATTATCTCTACCGCCAGCATGACCTGCGCCGCTGCCGCCTGTTCCACCGCCCACGCCAGCCCTTCGGCAAAACGCTGTTCGGTGCCGGCATCATGCGGCTCGTAATAGACGTCGTATCCGGCAAGCTGGATGGTACGGATGCCCGTGTCGCGTGCGAGTCTGATGGCCTTGAGCATTATCTCGCGCGCCCGTTCCCGGACGGCCGGGTCGCGGCTGCCAAACGGAAAGCGGCGGTGGGCTGACAGGCACATTGAGGGAATCGCTATCCCGGTTTCGAGCATGGCGGACACCAGCGACGCGCGCTGGGCGGGGCTCCACTCCAGCCGGGACAGGCGTTCGTCGGTTTCATCCACCGACATCTCGACAAAGTCGAACCCGCAGCTTTTGGCCAGCCCCAGCCTTTCCGGCCAGCTCAGATCTTTGGCCAGCGCCTTTTCGTAAATCCCTAAAGGATGACGTCTCATCAGCGGTTCCCCCACACGTCGGTCAGCCGCTGATGGAACGCCCGGGCGGCGAGCAGCGGCTGGGCTGCATTGGCGAGCGCCCGCCCGGCGATAAAGGCCTTCACGTTGATGTCGCGGAACAGCGGCAAATCGTCCGGGGTGATCCCCCCGGTGACCGACAGTTCAAGGCCGATGTCGGACAACGTTTTTAGCCGCGCCAGATCGTCCTCTCCCCAGCGCTGACCGCTGGCCTGGGCATCGCGGCCCCGGTGATAAATGGCCTGACGGACGCCGATGTCATGCCAGGCGCGGGCATCGTCAAAGGTCCAGTTGCCGAACAGCTCTATCTGGATCTCTCCGCCCAGCCGCTGCGCCTGCTGATGGCCTTTTTCAACCGTCGCCAGCGGCGCGGCGCAGATGAGGGTTATCCAGTTGGCTCCGGCCCCCAGCGCCTGCTGCACCAGCGTTTCTCCGGCATCGGCCACCTTCCAGTCGGCCACGATAATTTTTTCCGGGCACTGGGCGCGCAGCGCTTTGATTGCGCTCAGCCCTTCGCTCAGGCAGAGAATAGTTCCGGCCTCGACGATATCGACGCTGTCCTGCAATAACGCGGCATCGTTCAGCGCCGCATCAAGCATGGTGTGGTCGAGAGCCAGCTGCAATAACGGTCTGCTCATGGGGTTTGCTCCTTCATTCGGGCGTGAAAACCCTGTAATGCTTCGATAAGAAATTGATAATGCCGATATTTACGCTGATACGCGGCGTGTGCGGCAGGGTCGGGCGTCAGGGTATGGACCGCATAGCGCATCACCTGCTGGGCGCTGCGAAAATCGGGGTAAACGCCGGTACCCACCAGCGCGGCCAGTGCGGCCCCGGCGCAGCCTGTTTCATCGATGCGCGGCAGCTCTACGTTCAGGCCGCTGACGTCGGCCAGCATTTGCATCCACACCGCAGAGCGTGCCGGACCGCCGGTGACGCGCAGGGCTTTCACTTCGCTAAAGCGTTCCCGCATCCGGCTCAGGTGTGTCATATGGCTGAACACCACGCCTTCATACACGGCCTGGAGCAGATGGGCGTGAGTATGAAGAGCCTGCATGCCGTAGAACCCGCTGGTCATCTCCAGCCCGGCGTTGCTGCCATACAGAAACGGCAGGAAGAAAACCTCGCTGCCCGCTTTGGGCAGGCTGGCGACCTGCTGGTTAATGTCGTCGAACGACAGATTGCCCCACTGCGCGTTCAGCCATTCAAGATTGCCGGAAGAGGTGGGGCTCGCTTCGTGAACGATGTACTGCCCCGGCGTCACGTAGCGTCCGTAGACATAGGGATGCGGCTCGTTCTGCCGCAGGCCATCGGTAATGCCGCTGGTCACCGCCCAGGTCCCCATCACCGCGTTGACGGTTCGTTCATCCTGTAAGCCTGCGCAGAGTGCGGTGGAAACCACGTCAAACAGACCGCCGACGACGGGCGTTCCCGCCGTCAGACCGGTCAGGGCGGCTGCCTGAGGCGTGATTTCCCCGCAGATTTCTGCCGGGCCGACAATCGGCGCGAGCGCGGCATCCGTTTCACCGATCCCAAGCCACTGCGTCAGCTGAGGGTCATAGCGCCCGCTGACCATGCTGTAGAGGTTGGATTCGGAAATATTCGTTTCTTCAGCCGCTTTCACGCCGGTCAGGCACCAGCGCAGATAGTCATGGGCCATCATCACGCAGCCGGTTTGCCGGTAGCGTTCGGGCTGATGCTCCTTGAGCCAGCGCAGCAGCGACACCGGATGCCCGGTCCACAGCGTCTGGCGGGTGTGCGGATACAGCTTTTCGGGGATCCCATCCTGCTGCCAGCGCTGGACTATCTCCAGCGCCCGACGGTCGGAGGAGAGAATAGCGTTGCCGAGCGGCCGGTCCTCTTTATCGAGCAGAAAAAGCCCTTTCCCCTGGGCGGAGATGCCAATCCCCTTGATTTGCGAAGCGCGGATTTTGCTGTGGCTGAGCAGCGAGCGCAGGGTCTCCGCGCAGGTCTGCCACAGTTCCTGCATGTCACGCTCGGCGTAGCCGGGCCTGGGGCTCAGGGTGTGTAAGGCTCGCTTTTCAGTGGCGAGCTCCCGACACTGGCTGTCGTACAGGCCGGCTTTCAGATAGGTGCCGCCGCAGTCAATGCCGAGCCAGTAGGTGTCGTGATGACGCATTGTGGTTCCCGGTTAGAGTGAGTCGCCCGGTCTTATGCGCCGGGCGAGGGGGATTAAGCTGTGCGTTTGCACGGGCTGACCGCCGGTGCGGGCTCCGTGCCGGTATCGCATTTCGCTGGCAGCAACAGCGCCAGCACCGCGGCAATGGCGAGTGAGGCAGCAAGGCAGTAAACGCCGGCATCTTTGCTGTAGAGCATGATCAGTACGCCAACGGCATACGGGCCACAGAAGCCGCCGAGGTTGCCGAGGGCGTTGATCACCCCGCGAGCGCCCCCGGCCATTTCAGCGCTGAACAGCCGGGCCGGAATGGTCCAGAAAATGCCCGCCGCCGACTGCAGGAAGAAACCGCAGCCCACCAGCGCGGCATACGACAGCCAGATGTGGGCCTGTAAGGTCACCGACAGAAACATGCACAGCGCGAAGCCGAGCAGCGGCAGAGACACAAAAAGTTTGCGTTTGCCGGTGCGATCGGACAGGAAGGAGAACAGGAACATTCCGGCAATCGCGCCCACGTAGGGCAGAATAGCCAGCATCCCGACCTGGCCCATGCTGGTGTGGGTCAGCTCCTTGAGGATGGTTGGCAGCCACAGGGTGTAGCCGTAAATGCCGGTCTGGTAGAAGAAGTTCAGTGCGATAAGCTGCCACATGGTTCTGTCAGAGAGCACCGCCGACAGCGAGGCGTTTTTGACTTCGGTTCCGGCAATGGCGCGCTGCTCGGCGGCTAATGTGTCAACCAGATAGCGCTTTTCCGCCTCGCTTATCCAGCGCGCTTCCTGCGGACGGTCGTAGATGGTCAGGGCCCACAGCACCAGCACTACCAGAGACAGCAGACCTTCGATAATGAACAGCCAGCGCCAGTCAAGGACGGTGATTATCCAGCCTGAGAGCGGGGCGGTGGCAATCCCGGCGATCGGCACAAACATAATGACGATCGCATTGGCGCGGCCTCGTTCTGCATCGGGGAACCAGTTGCTGATCATCGTCAGCACCACCGGCAACATGCCTCCCTCGGCGACGCCGAGCAGAAAGCGCAGGGCCAGCAGCTGATACTGGTTGGTGACCAGCCCGGTCAGTACCGAAATGACCGCCCAGGCGACCAGCGACCAGCCGATAAATTTTTTACCGCTGCCGTGTACCGCTATTTTGCCGCCCGGCACCTGCAAAAAGAGATAACCGATAAAGAAAATACCGCCCGCAAGACCCGCCATGCTGGCGGTAATACCTAAATCGGCGTCCATACCGCCCGGCATGGCAAAGGCAATATTCACCCGATCCATATAGGAAATAATACAGGTAATAAGAATGGGCGGAATTATCCTTAGCCAGCGTTGGCGTGGAATATCTCCCGCCGTTAACACAGAGTTTGTTGTCATAGTCATATTCTCATTTGAGAGTAGGGTAAGGGTTATTTGCTTATTGTTTTATTTGTTTGCTAATTGCAGGTTTTGTATTCCATCGCGTAATATTGACAGCCGATGCGCAACGCTGGCCTGCGGATCGATTTCCAGCAGTTTAATACCGGTAAATAATAATGCGTGCTCCACCGAGAGCAGGTCCCGGGCATGCTCCACGGTTAACAGGCTTTCAGGGCAGAAAGGGGAAAACGGCGCATGAGAATCCTGCCATTCACCGTAATCGCCCGCGCTGGCGGTGCCGGAAAACATGAATGCGCCGAGCTTCCCGGCAGCGCTGGCCTGACGCGCATGCTCTAAAGGTAAATCGGCGCTGCGCCCTTCGAGTGCAGACCGTGCCCAGTTGATGCACAGGGAAATCGCGTAGCCGTCAAGGACTTCCAGAACCTGCGTCAGAGGCAGAAAACCTTTGCGTGGGGCGGGTTTGTCCATGGCGTCACAGTGTTCCAGCACCAGAGCGCAGGACCATTCCCACTGGCTGATTTCGCTTATCGAGCGGGCGAAGGCGTCGGTGGCCTGGCTCACGCTGCTATTGCCCGCCTGTGGGGCCGCCTGCATTTCCAGGGCGGGAATTTTGCCGGGATAGCGCTCGTTGATAGCATTAATTTTCTGCTGCAGGCGGCGGTAATACGCCACACAGGCCTGACGCTGCGCCTCATCGGCGGACGCCAGACCAAAACCGCCGTCGCTCGCCCGCTGGCGCATGGTTTCCATCACCGCGGTGACCACAATTTGCCATTCGGCGGGCGTGTGTTGCAGCAGCCACTCGTCGCCGTAAGGGTGTAATTGCTCAAGGCAGGGCTGTTCTATTCCCCGAATGTGCGGGGTGTCGGCCAGCTGATGCCAGAATTCCGTCTCTTCTTCTTTCCCTCGTTGATGAAATGAGGGTGCACAAGGGTATGCACCGATAATATAACCGGTGTTATTCATAACGTGCTCCTTAATAAGCGAGGGCGATACCGAAATTAATTCAGTTCGCTGACCGCCACTTTAACGACAATTTTACGAATGGCCGTTGTCTTATATTTATGACAGGCAGGGCGATGAACATCCTGTGGGAAAAATATGGCATAGCTCCCGGGAGTCATCTCTATCATCGATTCATTCTCGGCCTGCTGATAAAAAAGAATATCCCGTTCAGCCAGCAGCGATTCGCTGATAATATTATTGCCGGTGTCGATAGCCACCCCGATTTGTTCCTCACCCCAGGCAAGAAACTGAATATCGAGGTAACGCCGGTGGACTTCCGGCCGGTTTTCTGCCCAGGGCCGGGTATGCAGGTCAAGGATTTGCGCATAGATTGTCTTACCCTCTATTTCCACAACGCCGGGCTTAAGGGCGGAAAAATCGGTGCTGCGCAGAAAGTCGAGCGCCTTTTCAATCGCTGCCGGAAGCGGGCAGGGATTGGGCCGGGAAATGTGTCCGAAGATCATGGGGCGCTCCTTACAGGGCCAGAATTTTTGCCCATACGCTGTCGTCTATCGTAATGCCGTCGAGGCGGTTGGCGGCCTGCAACTGGGCGAATTCATGCCCGGGCAATCGAATGGCCACGTTTTCATCACTGCGTTCGGCGCTGGTGATGAACTCCACGATCCGCTGGAGTTTGGCCTCGCGGGTCGGGGCGTCAATCAGCCGGTCGACCTCAATGGCGATGAAAATCTGCGACACGCCGTATTCATCGCTGTTGTCTTCGGTCACTTCCGCCACCGATGCGCCGTTGGAGAGCAGGGTGGCAATCATGTCCAGCACCACCGACAGGCCGGAGCCTTTCCAGTAGCCCATCGGCAGAATGCGGCGATTTTTTTCAATGACGCCCGGGTCGCGGGTCAGGTTGCCATTGTCATCAAAGCCGCCGTCCACCGGCAGCTCGCGCCCGGCCAGACGGTTCACTTCCAGCATGCCGTACGAAAACATCGACATCGACATGTCCACCATGGTGATGGGATTCCCGGGGATCGCGACGATCAGCGGATTGGTGCCGATACGGCACTCTTTGGCGCCCCACGGCGGCATGACCGCGATGGAGTTGGTCCAGCAGATGCCGATGTAGCCTTTCTCTGCCGCCTGCCAGCCGTAGCTGCCGCCGCGCATCCAGTGGTTGGCATTGCGTAATGCCACCAGGCCAATGCCGTGATCGGACGCCAGGGAAATAGCCCGGTCCATCATTTTTTGGGCCGTGAGATTGCCGATGGAACGCTTTGCATCCCACTGCTCAATGGCACCGAGGCGGATAACCGGCACGGGTTCGGCGTCCGGCACAATATCGCCGTTATCAAGCTGCTGTATGAAACGCGGGAAACGGTTGACGCCGTGTGAATAGACGCCGGATTCGGTGGTGCGGGCAAACATCTCGGCACAGGCCGCTGCGGTTTCTGCCCTGACGCTGCGGGCGAGCAGCACTCGCTCAAACTCCGCGGTTAGCTGATTGAAGGTTACTTTCATTCCAGGACTCCTGGTGTGTGGCAGGGAAAAAATATGGTGTGTTTTTTATCTCTAAATTTCACTATGCGAAACCTGATTTCAAATATAGCGATCAATTTTTGACAAAGCAACGGCAGCAGGATTTTTTGAAAGTGTGTAAAATCAATAGATTGAGTTTTTATTGTCGAGATCGTGAACTGAGACACACTTTGCGCTACCATCGGAACGCCAAAACACGGAGAGCCAGTAATGAGCCCGAAAGAGAGTGAAGCGATGCAGGAAAAAGAGAAGCCCGCCGGAAGCCAGAGCCTGTTTCGCGGGCTGATGCTGATTGAGATCCTCAGCAACTATCCCAACGGTTGCCCATTACAGCATCTGTCCGAACTGTCGGGACTGAACAAGAGCACCGTTCACCGTCTGTTGCAGGGGCTGCAGGGCTGCGGGTACGTGACGCCAGCCCCCGCGGCGGGGAGCTACCGGTTGACCACCAAGTTTATCGCTGTCGGACAAAAGGCGCTCTCATCGCTTAATATCATTCACGTGGCGGCCCCTCACCTCGAAATGCTGAATCTGGCGACCGGGGAAACGGTGAATTTTTCCAGCCGTGAAGATGACCATGCGATCCTGATTTATAAGCTGGAACCGACTACCGGAATGCTGCGAACCCGGGCCTATATCGGCCAGCACATGCCGCTCTACTGCTCGGCGATGGGCAAGATCTACATGGCCTTCGGGCATGAGGATTACGTTTCAGCCTACTGGGAAAGCCACCAGGCGGAAATTCAGCCCCTGACGCGCAACACCATCACCGGGCTTCCGGCGATGTATGACGAGCTGGCGCAAATTCGTGAGCGGAAGATGGCGATGGACAGGGAAGAGAACGAGCTTGGCGTGTCGTGCCTTGCGGTCCCGGTGTTTGATATTCATGGGCGGGTGCCGTACGCGATTTCGATTTCGCTTTCCACGTCACGACTTAAACAGGTGGGCGAGAAGAATTTGCTGAAATCGCTGTGTGAAACCGCCAAGGCGATTTCCGGTGAGTTAGGGTTTACGGTGCGGGAATAATGAGAAATGAAGCCCCGACACGCCTCGCGCAGCCGGGACTTAGCGCTACTGGGCGGTTTTTTTGCTCATGCTGATGATGAACATCGCCGCCGCGCAAAGCACCACGGAAGGGCCTGCGGGGGTGTCGTAAAAGGCGGAGAATGTCAGCCCTCCGGTGACCGCAATCATGCCAATGCCCACGGCGATACCGGCCATCTGTTCCGGCGTGCGCGCAAAGCGGCGAGCGGTGGCGGCAGGAATGATCAGCAATGAAGTGATAATCAGCGCGCCGACAAACTTCATCGCCACACCAATTGTCAATGCGGTGACCAGCATCAACAGCAGTTTCACGCGCTGTAACTTCACGCCATCCACGAACGCCAGATCCGGGCTGATGGTCATCGACAACAGGCTGCGCCATTGCCACAGCAAAATGCCAACGACCACAATCACCCCAAGCGCTATCGAAATCAGGTCTTCCGGCGTCACGGCCAATAAATCGCCAAACAGATAAGCCATCAGGTCAACGCGAACATTCGACATCAGGCTGACCACCACCAGGCCTAAAGACAATGCGCTGTGTGCCATGATGCCGAGCAAGGTGTCCACCGCAAGGTGAGGGCGGCGTTCAAGCCACACCAGTCCGCCTGCCAGCAGTAATGTCACGGCAATAACGGCGTAGAAAGGATTGACGTTCAGCAACAGGCCGAATGCCACGCCCAATAATGACGCGTGAGCCAGCGTATCACCGAAATAGGACATTCTGCGCCAGACAACAAAAGAGCCCAGAGGACCTGCCGCGCAGGCCAACATCACACCGGCTAACCAGCCGGGAAACAGCAATTCAATCATGGGCGATCATTTCCCCGACGCAGCACAATGCGGCCTTGCAAATCATGACGATGGTTGTGTTGATGACGGTAAATGCCAAGTTGCTGAGCGCCACGTGGGCCAAACATCGAAATAAATTCCGGGTGCATCGAAACCACTTCTGGCGTGCCGGAGCAGCAGATGTGGTGATTGAGGCACAGCACTTCATCGGTTTTGGCCATCACCAGGTGCAGGTCATGAGAGACCATCAGCACCGCGCAGTCGAGTTCGGTGCGCAACTGGTCGATGAGATCGTACAGCGCGACCTGGCCGTTGACGTCCACACCCTGAGTTGGCTCATCAAGTACCAGCAGCTGCGGACGGTTTAACAGCGCCCGGGCTAACAACACGCGCTGCGTTTCGCCGCCAGAAAGTTTCTGCATCGGCGCTTCCATCAAATGGCCTGCCTGAACGCGTTTGAGCGCTGGAAGGATATCTTCTTTGCGCGTGCCGGGGCGTAAGCGCAGAAAGCGATTAACGGTTAACGGCATCGTGGCATCGAGGTGTAATTTCTGCGGGACATAGCCAATACGCAGTTTCCCCTCTCGCTTGATAGTGCCAGTATCCGGTGCTACCAGCCCCAGCACCACGCGGACAAGGGTCGACTTTCCTGCGCCATTCGGCCCAAGAAGCGTCAAAATTTTACCTGGCTTCAGAGCCAGCGAGATATCGGACAGCACACGGCGCTGGCCGAAGGTGACCGAGACATTGTCGAGCGTTACGAGATTCGTCATCACAATTTGAGGGTTGCACAAGTCAGTGAATGTTATAATATCACGCTTCTTTCCGATAATACGATGAGCCGACGCATTATGTTACATAAAAAGACGCTTCTTTTCGCAGCATTATCCACCGCGCTTTGGGGCGCTGCCGCTATACAAGCCAACGCCGCGGTGGTTGCGTCGCTGAAACCGCTGGGCTTTATCGCCTCCGCTATCGCCGATGGCGTGACGGATACCCAGGTATTGCTTCCTGACGGTGCCTCTGAACACGACTATTCTTTGCGCCCAAGTGACGCAAAACGCTTACAAAACGCCGATTTAGTGGTGTGGATTGGTCCAGAAATGGAAGCATTTATGGACAAGACAGTCACAGCCTTTCCTGAAGTAAAAAAGGTCACCCTTTCAACGCTGCCAGCGGTGAAACCGCTACTCATGAAAGGGGGCGATGATGACGACCACGACCATGACCATAGTCACACCGAGGGCGAAAAAGGTGATGCAGATCACCATCATGGCGAGTACAACATGCACTTATGGCTCTCGCCAGAGATAGCGCGTCTGTCGGCGGTTGCAATCCACGATAAATTAGTGGAACTTATGCCGCAAAGTCGAGCCAAACTAGACGCCAACCTGAAGAATTTCGAGGCACAATTAGCCGCGACCGATAAGCAGGTGGGTAACGAGCTGGCACCGTTGAAAGGGAAAGGGTATTTCGTTTTTCATGACGCCTACGGCTATTACGAAAAACACTACGGATTGACCTCATTAGGGCATTTTACCGTCAACCCAGAAATCCAGCCCGGTGCGCAGCGTTTACATGACATAAGAACACAGTTGGTTGAGCAGAAAGCGATATGCGTTTTTGCTGAGCCACAATTCAGGCCAGCCGTGGTAGAAGCGGTTTCTCGCGGAACATCCGTTCGAATGGGAACGTTAGATCCGCTAGGAACCCACATCCCGTTGGGCAAATCCAGTTATACGGATTTTCTGACCCAACTGGCGAACCAGTATTCGAGCTGCCTGAAAGGAGATTAACGAGGAAGTGAATACGTGCAACAGATAGCCCGCTCTGTCGCCCTGGCATTTAACAATTTGCCGCGACCCCACCGCGTTATGCTCGGGTCGCTTACCGTTCTCACCCTTGCGGTCGCCGTCTGGCGACCGTACGTGTACCATCCCGAATCAGCCCCCATTGTCCGAACCATTGAGCTTGAGAAGAGCGAAATTCGTTCTCTGCTGCCGGAAGCCAGTGAGCCTATCGACCAGGCTGCACAGGAAGACGAAGCCATTCCTCAGGATGAGCTGGACGACAAAACCGACAATGAGGCGGGTGTACACGAGTACGTGGTGTCAACAGGCGATACCCTCAGCAGCGTTCTCAACCAGTATGGCATTGATATGGGTGATATCAGCCAGCTGGCCACCGCAGATAAAGACCTGCGTAACCTCAAAATTGGTCAACAACTTTCCTGGACCCTCAACGCTGATGGCGATTTACAGCGCATGACGTGGGAGATGTCCCGTCGTGAAACACGTACCTACGATCGCGTTGCAAACGGTTTCAAAATGAGTGCCGAAACCCAGCAGGGCGATTGGGTAAACAGTGTTCTGAAAGGCACTGTGGGTGCAAGCTTTGTGAGCAGCGCGCGTGATGCCGGGTTAACCAGCGCCGAAGTCAGTGCAGTGATTAAAGCGATGCAGTGGCAGATGGACTTCCGTAAACTGAAAAAAGGCGATGAGTTCTCGGTGCTGATGTCTCGCGAGATGCTGGATGGCAAACGCGAACAAAGCCAACTGCTGGGCGTGCGCCTGCGCTCTTCTGGCAAAGATTACTACGCTATCCGCGCGGAAGACGGCAAATTCTACGACCGCAGCGGTACAGGCCTGGCGAAAGGCTTCCTGCGTTTCCCAACGGCTCGTCAGTTCCGCGTCTCGTCGAACTTTAATCCGCGTCGTCAGAATCCGGTAACGGGGCGTGTTGCACCGCATAAAGGTGTTGATTTCGCGATGCCGCAGGGCACACCGGTTCTGGCTGTCGGTGACGGTGAAGTGGTGGTGGCAAAACGCAGTGGCGCCGCAGGCTACTATGTCGCTGTTCGTCATGGTCGTACTTACACCACTCGTTATATGCACTTGCGTAAGCTGCTGGTGAAACCGGGTCAGAAAGTGAAACGTGGCGACCGTATTGCGCTGTCGGGCAACACTGGCCGTTCGACTGGGCCTCACTTGCATTATGAAGTGTGGATCAACCAGCAGGCCGTTAACCCGCTGACTGCGAAGTTACCGCGCACCGAAGGGCTGACAGGTTCCGATCGTCGTGATTACCTGGTGCAGGTCAAAGAGGTTGTGCCTCAGCTGCAAGTTGACTAAACCCTGACCTTTCAAAGCCGATGCCTTTGCTGGCATCGGCTTTTTCTTTTGTGCGAAGTCTGGCACGTCGCTAAACTATCAGCATCTTTCTCTTTTTCCGGCACGACTCTGGAACAGGCATGGAAACGAAAAAAAATAACATTGAGTTTATTCCTCAGTTCGAAAAGTCCTTTTTACATCCGCGCTATTGGGGCTCCTGGCTGGGCGTGTTTGCCTTTGCGGGTATAGCGCTAACGCCGCCGTCATTCCGAGATCCGATTCTTGGCAAACTTGGCCGCAGGGTGGGAAGGCTGGCGAAAAGCTCTCGCCGTCGTGCGCAAATTAACCTGCTGTATTGCTTCCCTGAGAAAAGCGAAGCCGAGCGTGAAGCGATCATCGATGACATGTATGCCACGGCGCCCCAGGCGATGGTGATGATGGCGGAACTGGGGTTGCGTGACCCGAAGAAAGTCCTTTCGCGTGTTGACTGGAAAGGCATCGAGATCATCGAAGAGATGCACCGCAACGATGAGAAGGTGATCTTCCTCGTGCCGCACGGCTGGGGCGTGGATATTCCGGCGATGCTGATGGCTTCAAAAGGCCAGAAGATGGCGGCGATGTTCCACAACCAGGGCAATCCTGTTTTTGATTACGTGTGGAATACTGTGCGTCGCCGTTTTGGTGGCCGTATGCACGCGCGTAATGACGGCATTAAGCCGTTTATCAAATCCGTGCGTGAAGGCTACTGGGGGTATTATCTGCCTGACCAGGATCATGGTGAAGAGCACAGCGAATTCGTCGATTTCTTTGCCACCTATAAGGCTACGCTGCCCGCCATTGGTCGTTTGATGAAAGTCTGCCGTGCTCGGGTTGTCCCGCTTTTCCCGGTCTATGACGGCAAAACGCACCGTTTGACGGTTGAAATTCGCCCACCGATGGATGACCTGCTGGAAGCCGATGACAACACCATCGCCCGCCGGATGAACGAAGAAGTCGAGATTTTCGTCACTCCGCATACTGAACAGTACACCTGGATCTTAAAGCTGCTGAAAACCCGTAAGCCGGGTGAGACAGAGCCTTATAAGCGAAAAGAACTGTTTCCGAAGAAATAAAAGCGGGATAACGATGCCAGGCATAAATGCTGAATGGACTACAAGAAGCATTTATGCCTGGCAACAGTATGGGGAGTCACCATTCCCCATACGGGTAGGTTTTGCCTTTAATAAATTCCCGGGTACTTTTTGTATATCCATAACCTTGTGAATGATTGGTTATTCCCTTGCAGCCATCCAGTTTATCTCCCGAAAACGTGGTGATTTTTTTTGGTTCTACAGACAGGTTGTCGCCGTCACCACCACCGCTGTTTTGCAGCCAGATTCTAACTTTTCCCTCCGGAGCTAAGCCAAAAAGAATGGTGCTGTACCAGGCATGACCACCGAGCCGATCTATTCCCGTTGATATACTCATTTTTTCCCGCACTGATTCAGGGAAGATAATGTGCGTTTCGTAGGTTTTTTTATCGATAACAGAGTCCCAGCAAATCAACATTGCACGAGGAGGGTGACGGGCTTTATTGAACTGCGCAAAGCGCATATAGCGAGTGTCCCATCGCCCAACGCTGGAAGAATCATCGTTAACACTATCAAGTGTTCGGAAAGAGTAGAGAACCTTTTTTTCATCAATAATGGCAACATAATTGACATCGGCAAATAATGCATTGGGGGTAAAGAAAACAAATCCCCAGAGCCCATAAAGCATTTCGCCGGTTTCTTCCGGGGTTAAAGCTCTGGATGAATGGCAGCCAGAGATTATGAGCAAAAACACCAGTAGTCCGCGTTTAAATTCGTTCATTTTTGATTGCCGTCCATGTTATGAAGCATCAGCATCCCGCCTTACCATTCCCCATACGGGTAGGTTTTGCCTTTGATAAACTCAGGTGTCTCACCAAAATAGACGTAACCATTTGGGTGTTGAGTTACCCCCTTGCAGCCGTCCAGTTTATCCCCTGAAAGCGTGGTTATTTTTTTTGGTTCTACAGGCAGGTTGTCGCCTCCACCGCTGTTTTGCAGCCAGATTTTAACTTTCCCCTCCGGGGCTAAGCCAAAAAGAATGGTGCTGTACCAGGCTTGATCTCCCAGCCAGTCTATTCCCGTCGAGACACTCATTTTTTCCCGTATTGATTCGGGGAAGATAATGTGCGTTTCGTAGGTTTTTTTATCGATAACAGAGTCCCAGCAAAACAACATTGCACGAGGAGGGTGACGGGCTTTATTGAACTGCGCAAAGCGCATATAGCGAGTGCTCCATCGCCCAACGCTGGAAGAATCATCGCGGACACTATCAAGCGTTCGGAAAGAGTAGAGAACCTTTTTATCATCAATAATGCCAACATAAGTGACATCGGCAAGTAATGCTTTGGGGGTGAAGAACACAAATCCCCAGAGTCCATAAGGCATTTCGCCGGTATCTTCCGGGGTTAAAGCTCTGGATGAATGGCAGCCAGAGATTATGAGCAAAAAAACCAGTAACCCGCGCTTTATATCGTTCATTTTTTATTGCCATCCATGTTATGAAGCATCAGCATCCCGCCTTACCATTCCCCATACGGGTAGGTTTTGCCTTTAATAAATTCCCGGGTACTTTTTGTATATCCATAACCTTGTGAATGATTGGTTATTCCCTTGCAGCCATCCAATTTATCCCCTGAAAGTGTGGTGATTTTTTTTGGTTCTACAGGCAGGTTGTCGCCTCCACCGCTGTTTTGCAGCCAGATTTTAACTTTCCCCTCCGGGGCTAAGCCAAAAAGAATGGTGCTGTACCAGGCTTGATCTCCCAGCCAGTCTATTCCCGTCGAGACACTCATTTTTTCCCGTATTGATTCGGGGAAGATAATGTGCGTTTCGTAGGTTTTTTTATCGATAACAGAGTCCCAGCAAAACAACATTGCACGAGGAGGGTGACGTGCTTTATTGAACTGCGCAAAACGCATATAACGTGTACCCCATTGCCCTACGCTGGAATAATCATCGTCAACACCATCAAGTGTTCGGAAAGAGTAGAGAACCTTTTTTTCATCAATAATGGCAACATAATTGACATCGGCAAATAATGCATTGGGGGTAAAGAAAACAAATCCCCAGAGCCCATAAGGCATTTCGCCGGTTTCTTCCGGAGTTATAGGGTGAGCCGACTGACAACCACCGATAGTGAGAATAGTTATTAGCCAAAATAGCTTAATATGATTCATTGCTTATTACCGTCCATATTGTAAATTGTCCTCTGCCAGTTTTCATCCGGGCGATTAACAAAGCCTATTATTTCAGAAGATGATGTTCCCCCATAAACCTTCCCTTTTCCGTCAAAAGTGATGCTGTTCCAATTTGCCGAGCAGTGGATGTAATCTTTTGCGATGATATCGATGATTTGTTGGCTAAAGCCTATCTTCTGGCCTGTTGAGCGAGCATCTCGCCCCATTGAAATGGCCAAATGATAAAGTTCTAAAAGTGTTGAGCTGAAATCAAAACCATCACTTTCCGATATTTCTTTAAACACCACCCCCGCCTCCTGAGCCGCATCTAGCATCACCCGCAAGACCACTTTCGACCAGTCGTTCTTGACGATTCTCTGTTTCATCACCAGGGCGGCAAAGGCGCGTTTTTGCATGCCTTCGCGGTGATGCGCGGGCATGCGCTCGTTTTCCCAGGTGTCAGCGCTGATGTCATGGGTGCGGATAATTGGTGCGATAGCGCTGGAAGCCTCCAGAGCGGGCAGTTGAGCCATCGCTCGATGGTATACGCGCGTATGCTGGGGCGGAGTGCTAAGAGGCACCGTTTCGGCTGCGGGACGCGTGAGATAGACGTTTTCTCGCACCATGGGTAAATAACCGCCGCCGATATCGGAGTGCGCGCCCGGTAGGCTCAGTTCGGGCCAGGCGGGTTGAACGCTATTGAGGGCGAAGTTAAACCGGCATTCGTTCTGCGCAGTGATATGGAATACTTTCTCGGCTACGCCAGGGCGCAGCACGATATTCACTTCACCCGTATTGGCAGTGTGAGGATTGAGGCCATTTTGCGGTGTCCCGATGGCGGCAACCGTATCGAAAATTCCGATAAAGCGGGTTTTACCAGCAGGCGCGCCGGAGTATTCGACATCGCCCATTCCATAGCGGATGGCATTGATGATCGCCAGATCTTTGTTCTGTATACGGTTGGCCAAGTGACGTGCGGCAGCGGCGCCGCGGCTAAAACCGAAGATATCAAACTGAAAGGCAGTGACTGTGAGTTCGCACCCTAGTAATTGTGGCCTTAGTTTTCGCAACACCTCTTTTATCGCCCCCGCAATCTGCTTCACCGCCAAATCTGTCTTAGCAATCACGCCGGTATCCGCCACGCCCAATGTTAGCCCGACCATGCTGTCTGGTTTGCCCGCTTCGGTGCCTACCCCTTCGACATAAATTGCGACCTGGGCTTGCCCGGAATCAATGGGGAGATTCGTTTTGTACAACGTATTGAGCCAGTGAATATTCGTGTAGCCGCCGATATAGCTGGTGGCCCCGACCCCGGAGAGCCCCATATTTTCCTGAACCGTACGCGCAAGGATGCTTTCGGCATCCGGATCGGAGAGGTCATAGTGTGCGGCGGTGCAGGCTGTCAGCATATTTTGCGTATTGACGGCGTTATTACCGGTTCCATCAAAAAACACCCCAAGCGTTAACTTCATTTTTCGCTTATCGGGCTGTTTTGTCTCATTGGCTGGAAAGCGCTGGTTATAGTTATCTGGCAGGATCAGGTCGCTGAATTCTGTATTAGCAATAAGATGTTTGCTGCGAGCATATTCATAGCTCACAGTAATATCTTCGCTGTCAAGAATATCCGCAACAATAGATGTCTGAATTTTCTGAATGGACGTGCCGCGCAGTTCTATTTGGAAATATTTCTCCTGACGGCCATAACGGTCAGTGCGATAAAAATCAAAAGTGAGCTGGAGCTTTTCATTTTCATTAATCGCGTTGGTCAGTAGCGGCGAACATTTGTCGATGGGCTTAGTGAAACGCAGCCCCCGGTGATGGATGCCACCTTGGGAGCCTGACCAGGCAGCAGAAAGCTGATAGACAAGAATTTCATCTTCATGTTGATACTGAAAACGGTTCCCGATGGATTGTTCCGTGCTGCAGCCTGAAGATATTTTCCCCTGGCGCTCGCCCGTCATCCTTAAATAAGAGATGTTGCTCATTCTGGAATGTCCCTTCCATCAGCGTGATGAATATATGTCAGTGAACGTACGCTCGGGCTTTGAGTGTATTCCTTTTATATTGGGGTGTGTTGCGAATAACGTAACGTAATGAAAAAATAAATTGGCGGAAAATAAAAATAAGGAAAATGAACCGCAGCGATAAAGGGATGAGGGAATAAAAAACTGCCGGGGAGACCCGGCAGTGGAGAGATTTGCGAGATATTATTCGACAGTCAGAATACGTGTCGTGTTGGTGGTGCCAATGGTACTCATCACGTCACCCTGGGTCACGATAACCAGGTCACCGGATACCAGGTAGCCTTTATCGCGCAGCAGGTTAACTGCGTCGCTGGCTGCGGCCACACCGTCGGTTGCGCTGTCGAAGTGGACCGGAGTTACACCGCGGTACAGGGACGTCAGGTTCAGCGTGCGTTCATGACGGGACATGGCGAAAATCGGCAGGCCGGAACTGATACGAGACGTCATCAGGGCAGTACGGCCTGATTCGGTCATAGAGATAATCGCGGAAACCCCTTTCAGGTGGTTGGCGGCATACATCGCGGACATCGCAATGGCTTCTTCCACGTTATCAAACTGCACATCCAGACGGTGCTTGGAGACGTTGATACTTGGGATTTTTTCGGCACCCAGACAAACGCGTGCCATGGCGGCAACGGTTTCAGAAGGATACTGGCCTGCTGCGGTTTCCGCAGAAAGCATCACCGCATCGGTACCATCCAGCACGGCGTTAGCCACGTCCATGACTTCTGCACGGGTTGGCATTGGGTTGGTGATCATCGATTCCATCATCTGAGTGGCGGTGATCACCGCGCGGTTCAGCTGACGAGCGCGACGAATCAGCGCTTTCTGAATGCCGACCAGTTCCGGGTCGCCAATTTCAACACCCAGGTCACCACGTGCAACCATTACTACGTCGGAGGCGAGGATGATATCGTCCATCGCGTCCTGGCTGCAGACCGCTTCGGCACGTTCCACTTTCGCGACGATTTTGGCATCACAACCTGCATCGCGAGCCAGGCGGCGCGCGTAGTTCAGGTCTTCACCGCAGCGCGGGAAGGACACGGCCAGATAGTCGACGCCAATCAGGGCGGCGGTCTGGATATCGGCTTTGTCTTTTTCAGTCAGGGCTTCTGCGGACAGGCCGCCACCCAGTTTGTTGATGCCTTTATTGTTGGACAGTGGGCCACCAACGGTGACTTCGGTGAACACTTTCATGCCCTGAACTTCGAGCACTTTAAGCTGCACACGACCATCGTCTAACAGCAGGATATCGCCAGGCACAACGTCAGCAGGCAGGCCTTTGTAGTCGATACCGACTTTGTCTTTGTCGCCTTCGCCTTTGCCCAGGTTGGCATCAAGCAGGAATTTGTCGCCAATGTTCAGGAACACTTTCCCTTCTTTGAAGGTAGACACACGGATTTTTGGTCCCTGCAGATCGCCAAGAATGGCGACGTGACGACCCAGTTTGGCGGCTATCTCACGGACTTTATCGGCACGAAGCTTATGATCTTCGGCGCTGCCGTGAGAGAAGTTCATGCGGACAACGTTCGCACCAGCAGCAATAACCTTCTCCAGGTTATTATCGCGGTCGGTCGCCGGGCCTAACGTGGTCACGATTTTGGTTCTGCGAAGCCTTCTGGACATGTAATACTCCGTTGCTGAAACAATTTTGGTGTTGTGTGAACAGGAATCGGGGGTCCGCCTGTGCATAGTCTACTGCTGGAACTTACCCGAATGTACAAATAGGTTACAAGCTTGTTATAAGATTTTAATGATTTTCACTGCCAAGCCGCAGTTCCTTATCAAACCGCGATTCTTTTAATGCTTCCTTGACCCGCTTCAAGTTATCCCGGAATTTTGCGCCACGCCGCAAAGTAAAGCCCGTGGCAAGCACATCAATCACGGTGAGCTGGGCAAGGCGAGAAACCATTGGCATATAAATGTCGGTATCTTCCGGCACGTCCAGCGTAATGGCCAGAGAAGCCTCACGCGCCAGTGGCGTGCCTGCGGAGGTGAGGGCGATAACCATGGCGTCGTTTTCCCTTGCGAGCTGCGCAAGTTCGACCAGGTTCTTGGTTCGCCCGGTGTGGGAAATCAGCACCACTACGTCGCCATCGCTGCAATTCATACAGCTCATTCTTTGCAGGACAATGTCATCGGAATAGATAACCGGCACGTTGAAGCGGAAAAACTTGTTCATGGCATCGTGCGCGACAGCGGCGGAAGAACCCAGCCCGAAGAAGGCAATTTTCCTGGACTGAGTCAGCAAATCCACCGCACGATTGATGGCCGACATATCAAGAGATTGCCGTACATGGTCGAGGCTTGCCATGGCCGATTCGAAGATTTTCCCCGTGTAGGCTTCAACGCTGTCGTCTTCATCGACATTACGGTTTACGTAAGGCGTGCCGTTCGCAAGACTTTGTGCCAGATGCAGCTTAAAATCAGGGAAGCCTCGGGTGTCCAGGCTACGGCAGAAACGGTTGACGGTAGGTTCGCTAACGGCAGCCTGAAGCGCCAGCGTGGCAATACTGGAGTGGATGGCCTGACTCGGGGAGGCGAGGATCACTTCCGCCACTTTCCGCTCGGATTTGCTAAGGTTTTCCAGGTGAGACTGGATTTTTTCCAGCATGTTCATGGTTAACAGACGCTCATCGGTGAAAGCGATTCCATTAATGGATGAAATCGGCATGCATTTTAGTGAGAATATACCCCTGTGCCCGCGGCAATGCTGAGGAAAGAGGACAATTTACGTTGTTTTTTTTCATTACATGATCAGAGTCGCCTTTTTCCCGACGTGAACTGGCGAAATGACGAACAAAATGAAGCGATTGACTCGGAAATGATGCCCTCTTTTTCCCGAAAATGCCTTTATATGGCGTCGACGGGCGGTTCAGGGTTTCGACATTCACGTAAACACAGTACAGTGCAGCGTAAGAAAATTACAAATAGCGCCTGGCAGAAGCACCAGGCAATCCAACTGAGGAGAATGACATGGCGGTAACGCAAACGGCCCAGGCATGCGATCTGGTCATTTTCGGCGCGAAAGGCGATCTGGCGCGTCGTAAATTGCTGCCTTCCCTGTATCAACTGGAGAAAGCGGGTCAGATCCATCCGGACACCCGTATCCTTGGGGTAGGGCGTGCCGATTGGGATAAAGATGCATACACCAAAGTGGTGCGCGAGGCGCTGGAAACCTTCATGAAGGAGAAGATTGACGAGAGTCTGTGGGACACCCTTAGCGGTCGCCTGGACTTCTGCAATCTGGATGTCAACGACACCAAAGCCTTCACCCGTTTGGGTAAAATGCTCGATCAGAAAGAGCGCGTGACCATCAACTATTTCGCGATGCCGCCAAGCACCTTTGGCGCCATCTGCAAAGGGCTGGGCGAAGCGAAGCTCAACGCCAAACCGGCACGCGTCGTGATGGAGAAACCGCTGGGTACGTCCCTGGCAACCTCCCGCGAAATCAACGACCAGGTGGGCGAATACTTCGAAGAGTGCCAGGTTTACCGTATCGACCACTATCTCGGTAAAGAAACGGTGCTGAACCTGCTGGCGCTGCGCTTTGCCAACTCCCTGTTCGTCAACAACTGGGATTCCCGCACTATCGATCACGTGGAAATCACCGTGGCGGAAGAAGTGGGCATCGAAGGCCGTTGGGGGTATTTCGATCAGGCCGGGCAGATGCGCGACATGATCCAGAACCACCTGCTGCAAATTCTGTGCATGATTGCGATGTCACCGCCGTCTGACCTGAGCGCGGACAGCATTCGCGATGCGAAAGTGAAAGTGCTGAAATCGCTGCGTCGTATCGACCGCTCAAATGTGCGTGATAAAACCGTGCGCGGTCAGTACACTGCCGGGTTTGCCCAGGGCAAAAAAGTGCCGGGCTATCTGGAAGAAGAAGGCGCAAACAAGAGCAGCAACACCGAAACCTTCGTGGCTATCCGTGTGGATATCGACGACTGGCGCTGGGCTGGCGTGCCGTTCTACCTGCGTACCGGTAAACGTCTGCCGACCAAATGTTCCGAAGTTGTCGTTTACTTCAAAACCCCAGAACTCAACCTGTTTAAAGAGTCCTGGCAGGAGCTTCCACAGAATAAGCTGACCATTCGTTTGCAGCCGGACGAAGGCGTGGACATTCAGATCCTCAACAAAGTGCCGGGTCTGGATCACAAGCACAACCTGCAGACTACCAAGCTGGATCTGAGCTACTCCGAGACCTTCAACGAAACGCATCTGGCCGATGCCTACGAGCGTCTGCTGCTGGAAACCATGCGCGGCATTCAGGCGCTGTTCGTGCGTCGTGATGAAGTGGAAGAGGCGTGGAAATGGGTCGACTCCATCACCGAAGCGTGGGCCGCCGATCAGGATGCGCCAAAACCGTATCAGGCAGGCACATGGGGACCGGTCGCTTCCGTGGCGATGATCACCCGTGACGGCCGCTCCTGGAACGAGTTCGAGTAAAATCAGACGCTACTCCGATCAGGGTATTTTACCGGTAACATGATCTGACACAGCATCTCGTGCGATATTTGCGCATTTAAGCCCCAGGTGGTTCACCACCGGGGCTTTTTTTATTACACTCAAGGGAGATGAATTTGCCCCTGAGCTACAGCACACGCGCGTTTCAGCATTGTTAATCACTCCTGAACTTCGTGTTAATGCCTAAGCCCAGACACTCAGAGTTTGAGGAGCTTTTATGAATCCTGTATTGTTACGCGTAACACAACGCATTGTTGAACGCTCACAAAAGACCCGCAGTGCCTACCTCGCCAGGATTAAGCAGGCCAAATCCGATACCGTCCAACGCTCCAGTCTGGCGTGTGGGAATTTGGCTCATGGCTTTGCTGCCTGCCAGCCCGATGATAAAGCGTCGCTGAAAAGCATGCTGCGTAACAATATTGCGATCATTACTTCCTACAACGATATGCTGTCGGCACATCAGCCCTACGAGCACTATCCGGATGTGATCCGCAAAGCGCTGCACAGCGTCAACGCGGTCGGTCAGGTCGCTGGCGGGGTTCCTGCCATGTGTGATGGTGTGACGCAAGGTCAGGACGGCATGGAGCTTTCTTTGCTGAGCCGTGAAGTGATTGCGATGTCCGCGGCGGTGGGGCTGTCTCACAATATGTTTGATGGCGCGCTGTATCTGGGCGTGTGCGATAAAATTGTCCCGGGTCTGGCAATGGCGGCGCTTTCCTTCGGTCATCTCCCTTCCATTTTCATTCCGTCTGGCCCCATGGCGAGCGGTCTGCCGAACAAAGAAAAAGTGCGCATTCGTCAGCTTTACGCTGAAGGCAAAGTGGATCGCATGGCGCTGCTGGAATCTGAAGCGGCTTCTTATCACGCGCCAGGCACCTGTACTTTCTACGGCACAGCCAATACCAACCAGATGGTTATTGAGTTTATGGGCATGCAGTTGCCGGGCTCGTCGTTCGTACATCCGGATGCGCCAATGCGTGAGCTGCTGACTGCGGCAGCTGCACGCCAGGTGACGCGTATGACCGGTAACGGCAACGAATGGATGCCGCTCGGTAAAATGTTCGATGAGAAAGTGGTGGTGAACGGTATTGTCGCGCTGCTGGCTACCGGCGGTTCGACTAACCACACCATGCATATCGTGGCAATGGCTCGCGCGGCAGGTATCATCATTAACTGGGATGATTTCTCTGATCTGTCTGATGTGGTGCCGCTGATGGCGCGTTTGTACCCGAACGGTCCTGCGGATATCAACCACTTCCAGGCGGCGGGCGGCGTGCCTGTGCTGGTGCGTGAACTGCTGAAAGGCGGATTGCTGCATGAAGACGTGGACACCGTGGCCGGTCATGGCCTGCATCGTTACACCCTGGAGCCATGGCTGAATAACGGTGAACTGGACTGGCGTGAAGGGGCGCAGGCGTCGCTGGATGAAGCGGTTATCGCCAGCTTTGATAAACCTTTCTCTCATCACGGTGGCACCAAAGTGCTGAGCGGTAACCTGGGACGCGCGGTGATGAAAACCTCTGCCGTACCGGTTGAGAACCAGATTATCGAAGCGCCAGCGGTAGTCTTTGAAAGCCAGCATGACGTATTGCCCGCCTTCGAAGCAGGGCTGCTGGACAAAGATTGCGTGGTGGTAGTGCGTCTTCAGGGACCAAAAGCCAACGGCATGCCAGAATTACATAAACTTATGCCGCCATTAGGTGTATTATTGGACCGCCGTTTCAAAATAGCATTAGTCACCGATGGACGCCTTTCCGGTGCATCCGGTAAAGTACCTTCAGCCATCCACGTCACCCCGGAAGCTTACGACGGGGGTCTGCTGGCGAAAGTCCACGATGGCGACATGATTCGTGTCAATGGCCAGACAGGTGAACTGACCCTGCTGGTAGATGAAGCGGAACTGGCGGCTCGTAAGCCACATATTCCTGATTTGAGCGCACAACGAGTGGGCACCGGGCGCGAGATGTTTGGCGCGCTGCGTGAAAACCTCTCTGGTGCGGAGCAGGGCGCAACCTGCATCACTTTTTAATACGACAAGTTTACTCATTCTGGCGAGAGAACAACTCTGATGAAAAACTGGAAAACAACAGCAGAAGCAATCCTGACCAACGGCCCGGTCGTCCCGGTTATCGTGGTTAACAAACTGGAACACGCGGTGCCAATGGCGAAAGCGCTGGTTGCCGGTGGCGTGCGCGTACTGGAAGTGACGCTGCGTACTGCATGTGCAATGGACGCTATCCGCGCCATTGCGAAAGAAGTGCCGGACGCTATCGTCGGTGCAGGTACCGTGACTAACGTTCAGCAGTTGAAAGAAGTGACCGAAGCTGGTGCGCAGTTTGCCATCAGCCCGGGCCTGACTGAGCCCCTGCTGAAAGCCGCTACCGAAGGCACTATCCCACTGATCCCAGGGATCAGCACTGTGTCTGAACTGATGCTGGGCATGGATTACGGCCTGAAAGAGTTCAAATTCTTCCCGGCGGAAGCTAACGGCGGCACTAAAGCACTGCAGGCGATTGCCGGTCCGTTCGCGCACATCCGTTTCTGCCCAACTGGCGGCATCTCACCTGCGAACTACCGTGACTACCTGGCGCTGAAAAGCGTGCTGTGCATCGGCGGTTCCTGGCTGGTACCAGCCGACGCGCTGGAATCTGGCGATTACGACCGCATCACCAAAATTGCTCGCGAAGCGGTTGAAGGCGCGAAATAAACTGCAAAAACCTTCTTTCTAAGAAGGTTTTTTAGTGTGTGCACCCTCTCCCGTGGGAGAGGGACGGGGTGAGGGCATCAGACCGCACCCAATTTAATGCCCGGTAAGCGTAAGCGCCACCGGGCATTTTTTTAGCCTTTTACCCTGACTTTTCCTGCCGCTGTTTTCGCCCTTTCAACCGCCGTTTCCACATCCTCTGCCACGGCTAACGCCACGCCCAAACGACGCGTACCGTCGATATCCGGTTTGCCAAACAGGCGCAACTGCACATCCGCTCCAACAGCGGCTTCAAGATTGCCGAAGCTGACATTATTGCTGGTCATTTCAGGCAGGATCACCGCCGAGGCCGACGGGCCGTACTGACGAATCGCGCCTATCGGTAAACCCAGGAACGCGCGAACGTGCAGTGCGAACTCAGACAGATCCTGTGAAATCAGCGTCACCATTCCGGTGTCATGCGGGCGTGGTGAGACTTCGCTGAAGATAACCTCGTCGCCGCAGACGAACAGCTCGACGCCAAACAAGCCGTAACCGCCTAACGCCAGCACCACTTCACGGGCGATTGCCTCCGCACGCTCCAGTGCCAGCGCGCTCATCTGCTGTGGCTGCCAGGATTCGCGGTAATCGCCATCTTCCTGGCGATGGCCGACAGGGGCACAAAAATGCACACCATCTGCGGCACTGACGGTCAGCAGGGTAATTTCGAAATCAAACTTAACCACACCTTCTACAATCACTCGACCGGCACCCGCACGCCCACCTTGCTGGGCATATTGCCAGGCGGCGCTAAGCTGATCTTCCGTGCGGATAAAGCTTTGGCCTTTACCCGATGAACTCATCACCGGCTTGATGATGCAAGGCAGGCCAATCTCTGCCACGGCATCACGGAATGCTGTTTCGCTGTCCGCAAAACGGTAGCTGGACGTAGGCAGCTTCAGCTCTTCTGCGGCGAGGCGGCGAATGCCTTCGCGGTTCATGGTGAGCTTCGTCGCACGAGCGCAGGGAACCACCTGCTGCCCGGCTTGTTCCAGTTCAATCAGCATATCGGTGGCGATCGCTTCAATTTCCGGCACGATGAAATCGGGCTTTTCTTGATCAACCAGTGCGTTAAGCGCCTGTCCATCGAGCATATTAATGACGTGGCTGCGGTGCGCGACGTGCATCGCTGGTGCATCGGCGTAACGGTCAACGGCAATCACTTCAATGCCCAGACGCTGACACTCAATGGCCACTTCTTTTCCCAGCTCGCCAGAGCCTAATAACATTACGCGAGTTGCCGCCGGACGCAGCGCGGTGCCTAGTACAGTCATAACGAAATTCCACAGTAAAAAAGTGGCCGTCAGTATATACGAAAACGTTTGCGTCTGTCTTCCCGCAGAATAGCAGACGATGAGGCCGGGGACTTTGCGTATCTTTAGTCAGCCCAGACGAAACCTTACATCGTCTCGCTTAGTCTGAAAGCATTCATCACTGCGCCGCGAGGAAATCATGGCTAACTGGCTCAATCAACTCCAGTCTTTACTCGGTCAATCTTCTTCCTCTGCTCAGCCTTCTGGCGAGCAGGGGCTTAGCAAACTGCTGGTGCCTGGCGCACTCGGCGGCCTTGCCGGCTTGCTGGTGTCCAGCAAATCTTCCCGCAAACTGTTAGCCAAATACGGCACGGGCGCGTTATTGGTTGGCGGCGGGGCGGTGGCTGGTACCGTGTTGTGGAATAAATACAAAGATAAAGTGAGAACGGCGCATCAGGGTGAACCGCAGTTCGGGCAACAAACTAGCCCTGTGGATGTGCGAACGGAGCGTCTGATTTACGCCCTGGTGTTTGCTGCCAAGAGTGATGGGCATATTGACGACAAAGAACGTGCCGCCATCGAGCAGCAGTTGCAGGAAGCGGGTGTGGAATCACAGGGGCGTCAATTGGTGGAGAAAGCCATTGCTCAGCCATTAGATCCTCAACTTCTGGCCCGTGATGTCCGCAATGAAGAGGAAGCGCTGGAGCTTTATTTCCTCAGCTGTGCTGCCATCGATATTGATCACTTTATGGAACGCAGTTATCTCAACGCGCTGGGCGATGCACTGAAAATCCCTCAGGACGTTCGGGACGGTATCGAAGCCGATTTGAAGGCACAAAAACAAGCCGTTTAACGTCACATTGGCAGGTTTCGCTTGCATCGTTCTGCACATTTGCCACCCTTAGGGTAAATGTATTACGCAGAAGAACAACGACATGCCACCAAAAGCCAAACGCATTCCCCACGTCATGACCTTGCATGGCGACACACGAACCGACAATTACTTCTGGCTGCGCGACGATGATCGTTCGCAGCCAGCGGTACTCGACTATCTGAAGCAGGAAAATGCCTACGGGCGTGAAGTGATGGCTTCACAGCGTAGCCTGCAAGATAAGGTGCTGAAGGAGATTGTTGATCGTATTCCACAGCGCGAGGTTTCTGCACCTTATACGAAGAACGGGTATCGCTACCGGCAGATTTATGAACCGGGCTGCGAGTATGCGCTCTATCAGCGTCAGTCTGTTCAGAAAGAAGAATGGGATGAATGGGAGCTGTTGCTCGACAGCAATCAGCGTGCGGCGCACAGTGAGTTTTATACCCTCGGCGGGCTGGGCATTTCGCCAGACAATACCCTGATGGCTTTAACGGAAGACTATCTTTCGCGCCGCCAGTATGGCCTGCGCATCCGCAACCTGGAAACCGAGAACTGGTACCCGGAAACGCTGGAGAACATCGAGCCCGAATTTGTGTGGGGTAACGATTCACAAACGATTTATTACGTGCGTAAACACCCGACCACGCTGTTGCCCTATCAGGTATGGCGGCATACCGTTGGGATGCCGGTCAGCGCAGACGAAAGGGTGTATGAAGAACAGGACGACATGTTTTACGTCAGCCTGCATAAAACCAGCTCGAAGCACTATGTGATCATTTACCTTTCAAGTGCCACCACCAGCGAAGTGCTGCTGCTGGATGCCGAAATGCCGGATGCACAGCCGATCTGTTTCCTGCCTCGTCGCAAAGATCATGAGTACAGCGTCGACCATTTCCAGCACAATTTTTATCTTCGCTCTAACCGTGACGGGAAAAACTTTGGCCTCTATCGCACCTCTGTTCGCGACGAAAGCCGCTGGGAAACGCTGATCCCGGCGCGTGATGATGTGATGCTTGAAGGCTTTACCCTGTTTACGGACTGGCTGGTGGTGGAAGAGCGCCAGCGTGGGCTGACCAGCCTGAGGCAAATTAACCGTAAAACCCGCGAAGTCACGGGCATCGCCTTTGACGATCCGGCTTATGTCACCTGGGTGGCCTACAACCCTGAATCAGATACTTCACGCCTGCGTTACGGTTATTCATCGATGACAACGCCAGACACGTTGTTTGAGCTGAATATGGATACCGGCGAGCGTAAAGTGCTCAAGCAGCAGGAAGTGAAGGGTTTTGACGCAAGCCTCTATCGCAGCGAGCATTTGTGGATCAAAGCGCGTGATGGTGTCGAGGTGCCTGTCTCGCTGGTCTATCACCGCCAGCATTTCCGCCAGGGCAAAAATCCTTTGCTGGTGTATGGCTACGGTTCTTATGGTGCCAGTATGGACGCCGATTTCAGCAGCAGTCGTTTAAGCCTGCTCGACCGGGGTTTTGTGTTTGCCATTGCGCATGTGCGCGGCGGCGGCGAACTGGGCCAGCAGTGGTACGAAGATGGCAAATTCCTGCTGAAGAAAAACACCTTCAATGATTATCTCGACGTCTGTGATGCGTTGCTGGCACAAGGCTTTGGCAGTCCTGCTTTGTGCTACGGCATGGGCGGAAGCGCCGGAGGCATGCTGATGGGAGCCGCCATCAATGAGCGTCCGGAACTGTTCCACGGCGTGATCGCACAGGTTCCGTTTGTTGATGTCGTGACCACCATGCTCGACGAATCGATTCCTCTCACTACCGGTGAGTTTGAAGAGTGGGGCAATCCTCAGGATGCGGAATACTATCGCTACATGAAAGAGTACAGCCCGTACGATAACGTGGCCGCGAAAGCTTATCCTCATCTGCTGGTGACCACCGGGCTGCATGATTCGCAGGTTCAGTACTGGGAACCGGCAAAATGGGTGGCGAAGCTGCGTGAACTGAAAACTGGTGATAATTTGCTGTTGTTATGCACGGAGATGGATTCCGGGCACGGCGGTAAATCAGGGCGTTTCAAAAGCTATGAGGGCGTGGCGCTGGAATACACTTTCCTGATTGCGCTGGCCCAGGGGACGTTACCGGGCCAGGCACCGCGTTGATTATTCGCCGAGCCAGTGCTTGAGCGTTAAACGCAGCTCGGGGCTCATCGAATTGAGGTTGTTGAACAGCCAGCGGAGGTAGCCGGGATCGTTCTCGGCCACTTCTGCTACAGGCTTGCCGCGGTATTTGCCAAAGGTGAAGGTGGTCAGCAACGCCGGGCGGCCGGTGATATCGGCCATCTGATCTGGCGTCCAGCCTGACACGTTGATGATGTCGATAAGCAACGCTGCGGTGATGTAGCAGTCGTACAGTGCGCGGTGATGATGCAGGCCGGGGGGCGTTACAACGTTAAGCTTGCGGGATTTATACAACGCCATATTGCTGTACTTAATGCCCGGCCACAGACGGCGTGCCAGCTTCATGGTGCAAATCCAGTCCCCGTTCATTTCTGGCAGAACGCGGCGGTCAAAGCTGGCATTGTGCGCGACATACCACGTGCTGCCCTGATAGTGCGGCACCACTTCCTCAATCCATGGTTTGTCAGCCACCATCTCTTCGGTGATGCGATGGATAGCCATCGCCTGAGGGCTTATCGGTCGGTCTGGTCGCACCAGATGGCTCATTGGGTTCGTTATCTTGCCGTCAACGATATCCACCGAGGCGATCTCTACCACGCCGCCCTGTAAATCGCAGGTTTCCGTATCGATAACGCGTAACATAATGCTCTCCCGGCTAAAAAGGGAAGGTTATGCGTCGCAGCGGATTTCGTCAATGGCGTAACGGTGTCCGTGCAGCGGAATGATGTCGCCCTCCCAGCCGCTGGAATATTTTCGCCCCACAGCGCACTGCCGTCAGCGTAATTCGATTTCAGGACCGCAATCGCGTACTTGTGCGCGAGGCGCTGTAGCTGTTGCACGGATTGCTGCTGAAATTCGCGAGTACAGGTGCCCGCGGCCAGTAAAGTAGCAATCGGGTCAAGTTCGTGGCCTTCGGCATCCGGCGGCAGCACGCTGACATGGTTCGCCTGCGGTGTCAGACTGGTGCCTTACACAATGTCCCTGGTGAATGCTTCAGAATTTTCTCAAGATTGTAGCAGGGTTTATGTAAGGAAGTGTAACAGTTGAGAATTCTTACTTCTGTTTTGGCTCGTACGGCAGGCGAGAGAGATTCACGGAGGCCAGACGGTGCGCGATCAGACGCTCGCGAAACCAGTCTCGCAGGTGGCCTGGCTGCTCGCGTTCAACCACTTCAGCAATGACCGGCATATTGTAGCGCTCTTTAAATGCCACACCCGCAGCCGCCAAATCGACATTGACCTTGTCCATCTCGTCTTGCGGAATTTTTGCCAGATTGTTTTCCATGATGTGCTCCTTCTTAAACCTGGGCAGAAATTACTAAGAGTGTCTCAGAATAGCAAGCCCGGCGGCGCTGAATCTCGACGTGAACATTATACAGCGTTATTCTTGGCACCAGATACATAACAAAAGAGAATGAAGAGAATGACCCCCATCGCTTCTCGCGCATTGAGCGCGGCGGTTTTCCTGACCTGCATATTAACGACTTCCACAGCACTGGCACATGCCCATCTTAAACATCAATATCCTGCAGCCGATGCTCAGGTCACCGCGGCGCCACAAGCACTGACCCTGAACTTCTCGGAAGGGGTTGAAGTGAAATTCAGCGGCATCACCTTAACGGGGCCGCAGCAGGCGCTAATCCCGGTGGGAACAGCGAAACTGAATGAAAAAGACAACACTCAGCTGATTGTTCCGGTTGAGCAAGCGCTGAAACCGGGCGATTACACCGTTGACTGGCATGTTGTGTCGGTAGACGGGCATAAAACCAAAGGCCAGTATCACTTCAGCGTGAAATAAACGTGTTGGCTTCACTCTATATCGGTCTGCGCTGGGGGCATTTTGTCTGCCTGATGCTGGCATTTGGTTGCGTCCTGTACTCGGCCTGGTGGGCTGCGCCTCAGGTTCGACGCCTGATAAGCCAGCGTTTTTCACGGCTGCTTTCCGTTACGCTCTTTCTCAGCGCCAGCAGCGCGAGCCTGATGCTGATGTTGCAGGGTGGGCTGATGGGCAATGGCTGGAGCGACGTTTTCCAGCCGGATATCTGGCTATTGGTGGCTGGTACCCGCTTTGGCAGCATCTGGCTGTGGCAAATCCTGTTGGCGTGGATTACCGTCGTGGTGTGGTGGCTGCGGCCATCACGGTTGATGCCACTGTTGCTCATTCTTTGCATCGCACAGTTTCTGTTGATGGCCGGTGTCGGTCATGCTGCAATGCGCGAAGGCATGAGCGGCGTGCTACAACGCACCAATCACGCGATTCATCTGCTGTGCGCTGCCGCCTGGCTTGGCGGCCTGTTACCGTTCGCCTATTGCGTTCGTTTAGCACAAGGGCGCTGGCGAACCCTTGCTATCGCCACCATGATGCGTTTCTCGCGATATGGGCATCTGGCGGTGGCGGGCGTGGTGTTGAGCGGCCTGATTAACGCGTTCTTGATCCAGGGATCGCTGTTCACCGACACGGCGTATGGCACTCTGCTGGTGGTGAAGATGGGGCTGGTGGCACTGATGGTCGCCATTGCGCTCATAAACCGGTATGTTCTGGTCCCGCGAATGGCAGCGGATCGGCAGCATGTTGAAAAACTGTTCTTGCGCATGACGCAGGCTGAAATGGTATTAGGGGCTCTGGTGCTGGCGGCGGTAAGCGCTTTCGCCACCTGGGAACCGTTCTAAATTATTGGCGAAATCATGAAAAAACTCGTTCTATCTCTCGTGTTATTGGCAACTTCTGGAGCGGCTCTTGCCGCCCCGCAGGTGATCACCGTCAGCCGCTTTGAAGTCGGCAAAGATAAGTGGGCATTTAATCGTGAAGAGGTAATGTTGACCTGTCGGCCGGGCAATGCGCTGTATGCCATTAATCCCAGCACACTGGTGCAGTACCCGCTGAACGCGGTGGCTGAACAAGAAGTGAAAGAGGGGAAAACGACCGCACAGCCCATTTCGGTGATTCAGATTGACGATCCGGCCCAGGCAGGCCAGAAAATGAGCCTTGAACCGTTTATTGCACGTGCGGAAAAACTCTGCTGAAGCGTAGCGCTAACCGTTTGATGCACAATAAAAAAAACGAAAGTTATTCTGACGAATGCCTGCGGTTTTTGTTTTTTGTGACGCTTTGCTCACGGTTTTTTTTGACCACTTTTGTCGCGGACTGGAAAACCTGGCATGGTCATCTATTCTTAAAGGGCAAGGCGACTTTAGCCTGCATTAATGCCAACTTTTAGCGCACGGCTCTCTCCCAAGAGCCATTTCCCTGGACCGAATACAGGAATCGTATTCGGTCTCTTTTTATTTGTAAGTCATATCAGTAACTTACAAAGACCGTATCGAAATTTATCGAAATTTTATCGAAATCTCGTATTCGGTCTTTTTCCGTTATACCACAACAAAATCGGCCTTAATATTTTTTTTACACGAAAAATTCAGATCATCACGTATTCGTTTTGCCGCTTGTCCAGGTACATTTCGGTCATCTTCTCGGACTTGTGACCGAAAAGTTTTTGGGCAAATTCTTTTCCATAGGCCGCTTCGTATAGCCGACCTGACAGGCTCCGGATTTCATGAAATGTTGGCGGGGTATCGCTGAATGACAGGCCAGACAATTTTCTGGTATCTGCAAACTTTTTGGTGAGCCCGTCGGGGTGAATACTGCCATCCGGGCTGTTTTTTCTGATGCCAGCGCTGATTAAAAAATCTGACCGACTGACCAGCCTGCAGCGATCGACCACCGTACCGAGGCGCAGTCCAGCAGCAGGGAGGGTGAGCGACAGCGGGATCGCCAACATGACGCCTGTTTTTTGCTGAATTACGTGTAACCGGTCATCATAAATTTCAGAAAATCGCATGGTGGCCACATCCTCGCGGCGCTGCGCTGTAACCAATGCGAGATCCATCGCCAGCGGGAACCACACCGGCATCTGTTCCGCGGTGCTGCGCATATCGTGGAATACTTTCAGATCAAGTCTGTCGCGCTGCACTTTGATTCCCGGCGTACGGGTAGGGGTGACGGGGTTGTGCATGATATGGCCTTCAACGATCGCTTCCCTGAACACGTCGGACAAAACCGAGCGCATCCCGGCCGCCATTGTGTTTTTTCCCTCACTTACCCACGGATCAAGAAACTCTGCGATATGCCGGGTGCTGACTTCCTTCAATATCATCCCGCCCATCTTCTCTTTTACCGTTGCCAACTGGTTTCCGCGAATTTTGTATGTATTGGCTGAAAGGTCACGACGCTGCAGCAGCATGTCGTAACGGTCCAGCCATTTGCCAACGGTAAGAGTGTCTACCTCTTTCAGTTTTTCAATCAGTAAGCTCGGCGTGAAATTTTGTGCCAGATAATTATTTGCCTCGATAGCCTGGGCTACCGCATCCCTGCGGGCGATTTGCCCGAGGCAAATTTCTTTTTTTGTTAAGGGGTTGCGCCAGTAAAAAGATTTTACTGCTTTACGATACGTTAAATTCTTTGGCAGGTTCGCATCGTACTTTTCGCGACTCATGGATCAACCTCTCAAGTAGTGGGCTTTGCTTTCCTGTGCGCCCGTTCGGGTGGTGCTGCTCCAGCGTTTGCCCGGCCTTGTTCGGCTTAATGTAGAAAGCCTCCGGATCCACGCGATATTCTCGCCCGTGCAGTTCCGGCGGTGGATAAATATTGCCGTTGCGCGCCCAGCGCCTGAGCGTTACCAGTGATGGGGGATTCTCGTAATATTCAGCCGCCCACGTTGTCAGTGTTAATAATGGCATTTGGTCATGTCTCTTCATGACCGCCGCAAACTATACGCGCCTGCGGCGGCCGGGGTTGAACAACGATAATCAAGTCATAAAATCAGATGGTTAGTTAATCTCCAATGTTGGGATAAGCTCCAGCCCACGCCGGACGATTCCGGCATTGAGCAAACCTTTCTTTACGTATTTTCTTGCTTTTGTGTACCCCAATTGTTTAACGAGGCGGCGGCAATCAAACTCCTGACACAATGCGGGAGCGCGCCCGTGTATGCTGCAACCTGATTTTTCGAGGTATATGCATGTGAGATCGGACTTATGTGCCAGCATGACAATGCCTTTAGCGGCCATTTCGGGAACAAAATGAGGGACCGTCTGGAACTGCGAGGCATCATCACCTAATTCTGGATGGATGCTGATAGCATCGCCACGGCAACAGAGCGTGCATCCATTGCAGGGAACTGAAGTGTTTTTCATGCTGCAATTTCCTCCCTGCTGACACACAGTTCTGGCAGGTTGGCGCGAACCAGTGCTTCTGCAAATTGCGGCGGTACCGCGTTGCCGCAACGGGCCACTTGTTTGTCTTTCGAATAGCGCTGCCCGGTGTAGTCGCGGTCTATGATGTACCACTCCGGGAAGCCTTGGGCGCGATATAACTCGTGCGGCTGAAGCATGCGCATGCCAATATCAACGATGCGGTAAACGATGCCCTCGACCGTCACTAGGCCGTCGCTATCCTCGCCGCAATACTTCTTCAGGAATGCCAGCACTTCAAGCGCCCGACCTTCGTCATAGCCGTCGACAGCTAGGTTTGTCCTGACTTCGCCGAAATGCTGGCCACCGGCCGTAACGGTTTGCAGTGGTGTATCGGTTGGCTGCCCTGTATTGGTCCCGCGCATTTTGATGATGCTGGAAGTCACGATCGCGTGATGATCGGTGGTGGTTACTGTGTGCGCGGGTTCATCCAGTGAAATTCCGGCACCGGAGTAGTTGCCGCCAAAGTGTTTAATGAGGTTCGCGGCCACCAGAGCAAACTTGCCGCCGCCAGCTGTGATTGTTCCAAGTGGCTTATCCAGTTGAAGAACTCGGGGTGCCTGGCCAGGTCTTTCGCCGTAACCCATCTGGATCAGCACCGGCTTCACCAGCTGCGATTTACCGCCGCCACCCGCAGTAATCGTTGCGCTTGGCTCGTCGGCGCGGTGGCCGATGCTGGCACCGAACTGACGAGCAATGACCGGGGCAACAACACAGCAACGTGATTCTTTCAGAATGGTGTGAGCCGGTTTGGTCAGAGGGCGCGGCTTCGCCTGGTATTCACTGCCGCCGTTGCCAGAGAGGAACGGAGTCAGCGCCGCCGATACCATCCCGAGCGCATGCCCGTTTCCGCCAGGGCGCGCCGATGTGCCAGCTGTGACTGTCGGCACAGGTTCGGTGACAGGCTGCCCGGTCGCGCCGGTACGAAACTTGGTGAGGTGAGGAACGGCAATCGCGTAGCCTGGCGCTTTGGTAATGGTTTGCAGAGGATCGTTAAGTGATTGCCCACGGAAGCAGTCATATACAGTGCGCGTGCTGGTATGATTGCATTTCACGATGAATGGCGAGGCGCTGTCGATAACAAAGCGCTGGATGCCGCGGGCTATCCTGCGCAAAGTGTTCGCTGCCAGATCCTTCTTTCTGCCGAAAATTGACGGGCACGGTAGCGACCAGTCGATGCATTCTGCCGCTGAGCGCCATGGCTTCAGTAGGCCCGATTTTACTGCCTCCGACTTAGGGTCGCCGTGAGTTGCTTCCGGCCATGTAATCGGCTTCCCGTCACGGCGCATCACCATAAAGAAACGCTTCCGGATCGTCGGCGTACCATAGTCACAAGCTCGCAGCTCGCGAAATTCTACCTGATAGCCCAGGCCACGAATGAGGCGCTGGGCTTGCGCGCCCTCTGGCGAAATTTCCAGAAATTCACAGCACTCCGTCAGCGCGGGATGATCAGGTGCAATTCCGGTGCTCAGCATGTCGACGAACGCCTGGAATGTCTCGCCGACGCGCAGCGGGTCCGGGCGCATCTCGGGAACAAGCAGAGGGCCCCAGGTCTTAAATTCGCTGACGTTTTCGAGAATCGCCACGCGCATTTCAGTTTCCAGCGCCCAGCGCAGGGTAATCCACGCGAGGCCGCGAATCTCACGTTCCACTGGCTTTGCGCCCTTGGCTTTGGAGAAATGACGACAATCTGGAGAAAACCAAGCTAAACCTACTTTGCGCCCGGCGGTCGCCACCTTCGGCTTCACAGTGAAGACAGACTCGCAATAGTGGAGGGTGTCGGGGTGGTTGGTGCTGTGCATCGCCACCGCGTTCTGGTCATGGTTGATAGCAATGTCCACACTGCGGCCCAGCGCCATCTCAATGCCTGTTGACGCACCGCCGCCTCCGGCAAAGTTATCGACGATGATTTCTGAGATTTCTGAATTGTTCACGCATATTTCTCCATGGCTTCACACAGCGACTTAGCTGCGGTGACGATCGAAGGGACAGGCATGCGGTCGAGCCACATCCGGTTGATGTGATGCTGCAGGCGGCGCTGATGATGCGCCGGCAACTGCGCGGCGCTTTCGATTTGCGAGTAGATGGTCTGTACTTCGGCAGGCCAGACGGTTTCAGGCACCTCTGGCAGCAGCAGGTTTTCCAGCTCAATGATGCGCTGAATGGCGTAGTGCAGGGTGGTTTCCATTACGCACCCGCCTTAACGCAGGAGAAATTTTCCAGATTCACTTTTGCCTCGATGCCGACGCCGACTTCCTTGTTAACTGAAAGCATTTTTTCGCACTCAGTTTTCGTCAGTTTTTTCTCGGTGAACCTAGTCCAATTGGTCGGTGTGTTCCCTGGTTTGATCACGGTGGCGGTTACTTTAAATTTGGTCATGTCTCGTTACGCCCCTTGCGGGGCGCCTCAATTATTTTGATTGGGTTTTAATATGCAGGCGTGGCTGGCCATCTTTTGGCTCCGGCCACTGACGAGACTTATTGACCCCCAGCTTTTCAAACATCGCCTGTGTGATTTGCTCGTCGGTAATACCGGCGCCGCGCTGGGCGTCCCATAGTAAAAACTGCATGTACGCCCATTCGCTGAGGTCGCCGGGCTCAGCTGCGGCTTCCAGCGCCTCTTTTGCCAAATGCTTAAGTGGCCCCACAGGACCAACGCTACCGAACGTTTCACGCGACCATTCAGCATGTGCAACGCGGATTTTTTCGCGTTCGTCTGCTTTCCGGTATTCCTGAAGCTCTGCGCGCTCACTATCGGTCAGCGGCTGCGGGGCGGCGTAGAGCGGTTGATACAACCCCAGCAAGCTCGCCTCTTCGGAAAATGACCAGCGCGGGTTAGGATTGCCATTAATGTCAGTGGTGCGATATCGCCACGCCACAGGCTCCTGCTGCATCCCAGCCGGTGCTGGCTGCGGTGCGGCGTAGAGGGTGCGAACTTGATTACCGCAATCAGTTTCCTCGCCAACATCATTTTTCTCAATATCAAACCAACCGCCGCTTTCATCGAAAACCTGATACACAGGCTCCTGCTCCATGCCAGCCAGCAGCATGCGGGCCATTTTGCGAATCTCGTCGTTGACGTTGCACATGCGCTTGTCGTGGGCATATTGCTCGATGCGCTCTTTGGTGATTGTGGTCATGGCTTAGTCCTCCACATGCGGTCACATTCAGCCTTCCAACTATCCAGGTTATTTCTTGCTGTAGCATTCATAGCTCCGCCGAACCTCCCTTCTGTAGACTTGTTAGCGGAACCCAGTGAACAATTTTGTTTGAGTCGTAAGTCTTGCCACAAACCAGAATTGCGCCACCCGACTGGCGCAGATGAATTCCTACGCCATCCCCAAGAAGCTTTCCGTCTTCGCTCCAGCATCTAACCTCCGCCCCGTCCAGCGGTCGCTCCTGCGGGAAATAACACGCGTATAAATCATCACCGACTTTTAAGCGCATCACTCACCTCCCTGAATCTGTAGGGTGATGCCTTCTGACTTCAGAAATTCAATAAAATCTTCATTGAAACGCTTTTCGTTGAACTGTCCGCTTGCAGTGTTATATCTCGCATGCCACTTGTTCGGGAATTTCACTTTCTGCCTCTCCAGCAGCGCCTGCTCTGCGGATTCGGCGCGGTCAGAAAGATACACGGCCTCATCATCAACCCAGCAGCCCTCGTCGTGGTCGTATCTGTGAGCGAAGAACTCTCCGTTCTCGTCCTTTTCAGCCAGCGTGAAGCTGTCGTATGGACCCCCGTAGGTCGGCACATAACCGAGTTCTGGATGGTCAAGCCACAGGAAGAACGGGCGGCCACTGATCGGGCAGGTGTCCGGCTTCCATTGCTTGTTGGTGTTCGTAGCGGCGGTCAGTTCAGCCACTTTTTTCTGCTCTGCGGATTCGGCGCGGGATTGCAGTTGGCGTGCGAACTCCATCTGGCTGACTCCCTGCTTTTCTGCTAGCTCAGACGTCCAGCCCATTGCGGCAGCGAGTTTGTCATACTCCCCGCACAGCATCGCCGCTCCTTCATCATGGAAACTTTGCGCCAGCTCCAGCTCAGCAATGCGCTTATCTTTGGCGGCCAGTCCGGTGCCATCGACAATGCTCTCAACGTGGTGATAAACGGACTGGTGTTCTTCGTCGGTCAAATTGCGCTTAATGTCGGACTCAATGGAGCCGACGACATAGGAGACAAATCCCTCCAGTGAGCTGAACATCGCCGAGCTGATCGCTTCTTTGGTCATTGGTGTAGTCATGCTGCGCTCTCCTGTTTCTGTGCAGCCTGGTTAATCCACAGGCATTCCGTTCTTTGTACCGAACCGGCGCAGCCATTGGCCGCCGTTGTTCTGGTGACACGCTGCCATCCCCGCAGATGGTCGTTGTAGAGCTCGCTGTCATATCCGCAAACAATGACCATTCCCGTTAAATCCTGCAGTACATCCAGCAGATAAATGTGGTCCTCATCCGTCATTTCGAATCGGTATGCGCTATTTTTGGCAGTCTCAACTCGTGTTTCATGGATATAGGGTGGATCAACAAAATGTAGTGTTGATGCGGTGTCGTGGTCACGCATGCACTGGAGAGCGTCGCGGTTCTCAACAAGTACCCCCGCAAACCGACTGGCCACAACTGCGAGATTATCTGGTTGTCGTGCCCAGATAGCCTGCGCGGTAGCGCTGTTGCGTCTGGTGTCGAGGCGAAAGCCGGTGCAACCTTTTGTGGCTCCGGCGCTGCCAAACCCCATCGTTGCGCGGACAATAAGACGACGGGCCTGCTCAACCGGGTTGTCGGTTGATTCGTAGGCGCAACTGAACTCTTCGCGTGAATATGGAGTAAGGGCACATGCATCGATGAGGGCTTGGCTGTTTGCAGGGTCACGTAGAACGCGGAATAAATTCACCACGTCACCATCCAAATCGTTATAAACCTCGGCTTCGCTCGGTTCCTTTTTTAGGAGGACAGATGCAGCGCCGCCAAACGGTTCAACGTAACAACGGTGCGGCGGAAAATGGCTGATAATCCATGAGGCAAGCCGAAACTTCCCGCCGTGATAGCGAATAGCTGGATGTTTGATTTTCATGCGTTTCCCTCTACACGTTTAAACTCAATAACCCACACCCACGGATTAGCCTTCCAGCTTTCCTCGCCATAGATGGAGTCCCATAGCTCACGGAATGCTAAACCGGCTTCCATTGGGCCAGATGCTGCAATAACACCCTCAGCGCGAGCATCGTCCTGGCTCATACTCCGTAGGCGCTCCACGCGCACTTCGGTAATTTCCAGCAGCAGGCGGGATGCCCAACGAGGCATGTGAATAGCAGGCTTCCAGCCGTAACGGATGTTGTCGTCCATATCCTGATATTCCGGGCGCGGTCCGCCATCAGCTGCATATTGGCAAAATTCCGGTTTTTCGAATGGCGTGCTGTCTTTGAGGTAGGCGTCCATTTTGTCGTAATCGAAAAGAGGCCCCTGGAATGTCTCGCGCACCCAGATGCGGTCGCCTGCTTTTCCGAATGGGCATGGGAAAACAGTGCTTTCGCCGTGCCATCCATGCCACTGAAAACCATCATCGATACATCTGACGGAAACCGGTGTATCAGGGTGATCTCCGGCAGGTTGATTTTTCATAATTCGCCGTGTCTGCGTTTTCTGACCGCTCAGCAGCGCCCGGACCATTTCGCCGTTGAAAATCATGCCGCGCTCTTTCATGCTGACGCTCCTTTGACTAATTCGGAAAATGTAGAGCGCCACATATGCCCGCCGCGAATGCCTAACTGCCTGGCTAGATCAACCATTGCGAGCAGTTTGCTATCTCCGAACCCAGCCGATGACTCCTGGAGGTCTACAAAATCTTTGCTGTGTGCGCACCACTGGCTTCCATCTGGCACAAGAACTACTCCAATGACACTTGCGAACATGTCTGCGTCGGCATCATCGCAGTGCCATTTTTCCGCCAACTCATTTACACGTGATTCACGTGCGCCCAGAGCGCTTGCTTCAACCAGCATTTCCCAAGCTGCTCTGCGATCAGTAACATCAACTGACCATGAGCATCTGGCGAAATCTGAATCGCGAATATCAGTAATTGAATCTGATCCAGGCTTATAAATCAGATCTCCATTTTCATGCAGGTAGTACCATCCGATGATGCTCATTCTGCCTTCTCCCCGCGCAGCTGCTGGGCGTAGTAATCACGCAGCGCACCTGAAGCTACTGAGATCAGCGTGTAGAAATCACAAACAACCGTCTCGCCGCTGTGCTGCTCTGAATTTGCAATCGTAGTTAGCGCCTTGACCAAAGGTGCCGAGTCCTGCGCCTTCACATCTGCGATAAAGCGATCGGTGGCTGGGGTTTCCGGTACGTAGTCCATTGCATCGCTGTACATCTCAACGTCTGGATGAAAAATCCAACAATCATTCTTGATGAAGTTCTTCAGCCCCGCATTCTCCGCCGCCAGCGCAACGCGCTGTGCTTCGAGAGTTGCGTAATCGTCAAAGGAGACATATTCACCGTCCGGGCATTCCTCACGGAAAGCAGAATATTTTGATCTGAAATCATCGAAATAATGAAAGTCATAACGTTCAATGTTGCTCACGCTGCACCTCCTTTGCTTTTGATTAAATTGAATGGGATGTCGACTTCGTCGCCGAGTGTGGACGCGATGGCCCTGCATGCCGCGATAAGTGGGGAGGGGCCATTGCCATGCAAATGTCTGGCTTCAGCACCCTCGGCTTTATCTGCCCACCATTCAGTGCTTTCCGGGTCTGGCATCAGGTCGAGGCGGTAGCGCTCGATAAGTGGGCCACCGACACGCCAGCTTGAGGAAGGGCGGAATCCATCGCCTGCAGCGCGAATTACTGAAAATTCTTCGCCGTATTTTTTGCCGTTCACCACCCGGTCGACTGCGAAGTCGAGAGCGGAGCCAGTGAGCTCGTAAATTTTCATGCGCTTTTTCATACGTTCACCCCGTAGAAGGAGAGGACACGCTGCATCGCAGGGCTGCGACGGCATTCCTGGAAAATCACGTTTTCTGTGTTTTTGCGGAGCTTGTTGCGGTATTTCGTGGCCGGGCTGCGCTGGCGGTTAAATTCAGCAATAGCTTTTTCATCACAGAACACGCCGCATTTACTAAGCCGGATAACTTCACCGGACTTAGCCGCCAGGGTTAGATACCGGTTTGCAGTCTCCAGGCAGACATCAAACATCTTGGCAATCTGCCCGGGAGTGACCCGACCTTGCTCGTTAGCCAGATCGATAATCTGGCGCACTCGCGTTTTCTTCGTTTCTTCTGAATGTTGTCCAGTCATAGAAATCACAGGCGACCGTTACCGGCCGCCAGTCTCCTGTTATGCGCCGATGTATTCCGGTTTCATGTCGTTGAGAGTGAGGGTGTAGCCATCGAACAGCTCGCCGAGGTGCTGTTTAGCGGCGTTCAGCGCATTCTCCAGCGCCTGGAACTTATCCGCCGCGTCCGGTTCATCTGGGTTCGGGAGGTCGTTAATCTGTTTTTCGATGCGCATCACGGCGTTCAGGTGATGGTGTCGGCCAACAACCTTGCCTTTCAACTCGGTATACAGATCGATACCGATTGAATTTCTCTTACCCTCAACCTCCTGGCGAAGCTCGGTTGTTACCTCAGTGCTTTCCGCATCCTCGATGCGCTGGCGGAAATCGCTACCCCATGAGTCACGCTCTTCGTAAAACGTCTGAATCGCATCAGAAGTGTCGATTACTGGACTTTCATCCATCGCTCGGATGTTAACGCGATCAGCTGCTGATAATGGGTTGATCTCTTTTTCGAGATGGCCTTCCAGCTCCTCTTTCGTGTAAACACCCAGGATGACGTCAGGCGTATACAGGCGTGCCCAGTATTTGAGGGCCAGATAAGCAATCTGTTGCTTGGGATTAGTTACCCAGAGTGGGGAGTTACGGATAACCACACTGGAGAGATAGACTGGCTCACCCCAGGTGATCTCTCTTTCTCCACGGAGAACAGCACCTACCTGAACGAATGCCCCATTTTCGTCAGAGTCATTCCAGGCCCTGATTCGTTCTGTTGTTGTGTATTCGCTGTTATTTTTCCCGCGTTTCTTTACCGTGACTTCTTTGGTGCCTGTGCATTTTGACCAGTCGCCACCGTACTTGTAGTGGAAACGCCCGGTAACGGCATCGGAACTTGAGATAACTGCGTTGACCAGTTGGGCCTCATAGCCGAGTTTGCCACCGACCAGGTGAGTCTTCTGTGCAACAGCATAGGGATTCATTCCCCACTGCATGGCCTGCATCACGATTGCCATGCAGTCGGCAGGTTTCCCGGCCAGGTGTTCCGGAACTGAAACGCGAGAGTCAGCCATCAGGTTTGCAAACGCCGTTAACTGAGTGAGCATCGGCACATTGAATATTGCGTTACTGGCAGTAATTGTCGTCGGAGCGTTGAGCTGGTCTTCAGAGTAATTAGTCATCATCATTTTCCTTACATCGCGCTCAACGCTTCGTAGCGGCGCAGGTCGTAGTCGTTGAGTTCATCGGTATAGTCATCAGTGATTGGCGCAGGCCAGCTTCCGGACATCGTGCAATCGTTGATGGTTTGCAGGGCGCGGCGGTATTCCAGACGGCCCAACTCAAGTTCGTCAACAGACGCTTCAACGACCGCAATCCAGTGGTACCCTTCATCCCTGCAGACGAAAATCCAGGAGAACTGATCGAGGTTTGCAACGTCGCAGTACATGGCGGCGCTCAAGTGGTAATCGCGGTCGATGATTTCCCGGTGCAGACGGGCTCGTAAGTTCTCCTGCTTCACATAGCCCAGGCTGATGGTCTTCAGATCACCACCGATACGGGAATGAGGGAGCTGGATTTCCAGGTCGGGACGCACTCTCACTTCGAGGCCTGTCTCTTCATCGAACCCGAAATAGCTGATTTCCGACTGACGGGCAGGGTGGTTTAGCAGGCGGCTGGCGCTCGGGTGGGCCTGCAGAGCAGCGCTGATGTTTTTGGCCTGTTCGTACATATCCAGGCTGATCATGATTTTGCCGGCGGCGGCGATTTCCTGCTGTTTATGCCAGTCGTCAGCGGTCATCACGTCCGGGCGCAGTGTGCGAACAATCTCGGTGAGTTGCTCCTTCGTGCCGCTGAAGTTGTATGGCACAAATTTGGCGCGTTCGGCAGCAGCCATATCCGGTGCGACAGTGGCAATCTGGTCCAGAAGTTGATCGCGAGTGCCGCTGGTCTTGAGCAGCGCGGGCAGGCTGGCGTTGTATTCTTTGATACAGCCCTTCTGCTGTGTAGCCGTTTGCTTAGTGTCGGCAGGCAGGCGTTGGAAATCTTCAGGCAGGGACATGTACAGAAGGCCAGTTTCTTCGGCGCTGCCACTGAGCGAAAGCGGGGGAGTCAAATCGTTGTTGTACGCTTCAATCCAGCCTTTCAGTTCGTCCGGAGTCATTAGCGCTGGCAGACTGGCGTTGTATTCCTTAATGATGGCCTGCAGATCTCCGGTGGTGGAGACCACGCCGTCGGGCATTTCTGCCGGTACCGCAAATTCCTCGTGGAATTTTTCAGGTTCCAGCACGTAGCCATGCACGACGGTACCGCGTTTCATCGCGTCGTTTTGCGTGCGCGGGATTGCTTTGGTGACGTGGCGGCCACAGTAGAACATCGGGCTGATGCGCACATCTTTCAGCATGGTGCTGCTCACGCCGTTGGCGGCGTGGTAAACGTCGTTTGGCAGATTTTCGTATCGGCCTGGCTCAAAGTGGGTTGGCCATTGCTTTACTTCTGCCTCGATTTCTTCCTGATCCTGGCTCGCGAGATGTGGTGCGTTAGCTGCCAAAATTTCTGATGCAGTCGGTTCTACGGCAGTTGTTTCTTCACCAGCTTCACCACGGCTTTTGCCTGCCTGCAGCGCATCACCAGCCTGTTCTTCATCAATGACAGCTTCTTGAATCTGCACATCGCTGGTGGTCTCCACTTCACTTTTTTCGCCTTCATTTGAGGCGGTTTTTGCCAGGTCCTCGTGAACCCAATTCGAGGCTTCAGGGTCGCTGATGCCCTCCACAAACTCCCCACGTCCTGCAGCAAGTTGCTTATTAACATCCTGCTGCTTTTCGGACTCATTGAGTGATTGTTCACCCATGAGATTTTCAACCGAAAAGACTCCGGCCCCGAGGTTTTCAATTTGCGGTTGCTGCGTGGTGTTTGAATCCGCGGAGTTACGCGCTGAGCGTGGGTCTTCATTCCATTCCGGATAGCCTTTGCAGCGCTCGCCATTTTCATAGACGCCGTTCTCCGTGAACCAGTCACGAGTCAGTGCGCGGAGTTCGAAGTAAGTTTTCCCAGAATTCCATTCGATTGCCCGGGTGACGAGGAAAATGGTGTCGGCATTAAAATCGAGAATGTCGGTGGTTTTCCCCAGCACCTTGAGGGCAATGTCGAAAACATCTTCGTTACGTTCCACGAGCGCTTTTGCTCCGGCGAGCTGCGGGCGAGAAACTTTTCCTGGCTCTGCCTCCGGGTACAGCAGCGCGACCGCAACCTCTATTTGAAGGTTCGCCATGCTTTGGGAGACAGCGCGTTTGTAGGGGGCTGCATCCTGTAAAGGTGGTGTGGTGGAGTTGCCGCCGTCGGTACTGGTGTGTGGCACTTCGCTGATACGATTACCAGCCTCCCATTCATGCACCAGAATGCCGCGGTCGAGGTAATCGGTAGCGAGCCAGATTTTTGTGAATTTCAGCAGCGTGCCAAGTTCATGCCGTTTCTCGCGAAGAAACGCTCTTTGCACCGCGTCGGTGTAACGACGCAGGTCTTTGGTATCACAATTTTTAAGTTCGTCGAATTGCTCACCGGCCAGCAGCAGGTTCTGAACGTACGAGTTATCCGTGTCCATTTCGATAGCAGTGATAGCTGCGTGCTCCGCGCGGGTGACGTGGTGGCGCTGTTCTGTGGCGTTCTGGTCTGCGGTTAACTGGGCGATCAGGCGTTTGCGGAACGGCAGGGTAACTACGGCGTAGCGGGTGTTCTTGTCGTCGCTTTCATCGACCACCAGGCCGTTTTCGACGGTGACGGTTGCTGTTGTGTCCACGGTACCGGCTTTATCGACATCGATGATTTCACCTGTGTTCGTGTCTACGCCATCGACGATGGTAGTGTCGATACCGGCCACAACCTTTTCTTCACGTACTGCGCCAGGGATAACCGCCCAGGTCATACCGTCGTCGCCGAGCTGGAAGAAGTTGCACCAGTCGAAATCAATTTCACCTTCCTCCGGCAGCTCGTCCACTACCGGGAAGTTCGTCACGACCGGGCGGAAGTAGTTTCCGGCGTCTTTGCCTGCATCCTCCAGCGCGTTCTCTGCATCGCGCAGGGCGCGGGTGTCAGTCATCGCAGATTCCCAAAACACAGCAGTTGGCTCGCCGCTTTGTTTCTTCGCCCTGTGATGGATGAAGTACGGTTTTTTCTCACTCATTACTATTTTTCCTCATTCCGTGTAGAATAGAGGCGTCCAGTGTCCGCCTCGGTGGTCATTGGTCATGTCTCTGCTGGTCGGTTTGGTCGCCGACCTGCACATCGAGAGATGTAAAATTTGGAATCAGCCCGCCTCGTGCGGGCTTTTTTCTTTATTACTTTCTTCTTCGCTTTCTGAAAAAGTTTCAGCCAGCGCCCCGAGCAGGCCCATTAAGAGCATTTTTTTGAGCACACCAGCTTTGTCGGCATCGCCAACTAGCACGCCTGCATCAGGATATTTATTTTGAGCAGCAGCTCTTACTGCATGGTCCATACAGCAATAATCGCCAACATTTTTCCCATCAATACCGACAAGAGAGAATGGTTTAATTAATCCGCTGTCTGAATTGTTCTGGCAAATATAACCTGCTAACTCGCCATCAATTTCAAGCCCTGCATAACGAGGGAATTGACTTGTAAGAGATTCAATCTTGGCTGCGATTTCTTTCGTTTTGATGCTCATTCAATTTTCCTTCTTTAGGTAATAGAATCCCATGCCATTGCTGGCACATATTTTTGCAACATTGGAAAGCCCCAATTAATTGACGCTTTCAGATATTGCAATGAATAACAGGTCTCCGGAGTATCGAGGCCGTTGGTCAGGCGGCTACCCTCGCTGTTATTATTGCCCGCTGGCTGCGGAATCTTTATTACGGTTCGTTTGCCATCTGGTCGCACTCGGCGCAGCGGTCACAGCAATACAACCGCTCTTCGCTCAGCCACATTGTTCCGGAGCGGAAGTGCAGCCTGGACTTTACTGCCTTTTCTTTTTCAACATCGTTCTGGCACAGGTGGTACTGGCATTCGATGAACTCCCTGTCTGGGTCGCCTTTCTGTGCCAGCGTGTAACACAACAGGCGGACTTTGACACCAATCCATGATAGCGAGATGGCCTGTGTCTGCGCTGGCTTGCGCATCAGGTCAGCGGTGCTCCTAATCTGTAGATTCATCACTAACCTCCACGCCTTGAGTTCTGAGGTGATTAATAATTTCTTCGTTGTCAAAGTAACCCAGAGCCTCCGAAACTTTAGCTTCGGTGTAAATCCATTCGGCTATATTATCAATGCCGATTAATTCCAGCATTTTGTTAATTCCGCCTTCGGCTTCTGAGATTTCATCAATCACGTTCACCACATTAACACCATCAATATCAACGTTTAATTTTGTTGAGCTATCTGGCCTGATGGTAATATTATCTGCTTCCAATTCTAAATTTACTTTCATTGGTCATGTCTCTGCTGTGATTAAACAAATTTTGTGGTGTGGTGCCGGGTGCCTCCCGGTGACGATAACCAGTTAACAAATATCGCCGGCTACTTTTCCACCCAAACAATAAGGACTTGTTGGCATTTTTAACTGTACCGCGTGCGCTAAGCCGCAATTCACCACACCACAAAATTCACTTTTTAATTTTCCCCGTTGCAGGGGCGAGATAATTAGCCAAGGTCATGTAGTTGAGACCTTAATCGCCCAGTTTCCTCATTGCAGCGGTCTTTACTGCGTTGCAAATAGTCACGGGCGACGGTAAGTCCATCGAGGGCTTTTTGGGCTTCTTCTGCATCATCCAGATTATGTTTGACGTCAATTACGCCGCTGCGTGCCAAATCCAGCTCCTCTAACACACATGCAATCTTTAAAGCCATTGCATGAAATCCTGAAAGTTTGGTGGCCAGTTGTAGTGCTGAATTTCCATTTTTAGTGGTCATTGGTCATGCCTCTGCTGGTTGGTCTGTTAAAAACCAAAAACGCCGGAAAAAGTAGGGAGGTCATCACCGAGCTGGTCACGCTCGTAACCTTCAAATTTGACGTTGGTGTTTGATGCCGGACCTGCTGGGATGATTGCCTCGAAGTCGACGGCCAGAATGCTTTCTCCATCTTCGTTAACTGCAGTGAATTTTTTGCCGTTCAGAGCTGCTTCCAGTACTGCTGACTGTGAAGCCTTCACCGCAGAGGTGAGGTCTTGCTCGGTGAAGATCTCCACCGCGTTGAGTTGCTCGTCCAGGATAGTGATTTGCATTTTTTTTGTAACCTCATAGAAGTTTGTCTATGAGGTTATTTTAAATGATTACTAACCTATGGCAAGTGAAATTACTAAAATTTTATTAAAAAAATTCATCTTTGATTAGTGTATGCTTCTGCCTTTCTGCTGTGCAGATGAAATTTACCAGAATTTTGCGAGCGCTATCTCTTACCGCTGGTTCATCACTATGCATTCGTACGAGTAAATCCCTTACATCGACGAACTCAGAGGCAATCAGTGCATCACCAGAGCAACACAGATTTTCTGGGATATCTGGTAATTGATTTACTGCCTTGTGAATCATATGTAACCCTCAATTTGACTTAAGAAGTTCACTCCTCTAAGAGTGATCCTGTTTGCCAGCTTCCTTTCGGGTATAGCCAGGGGCTTCCGCAATCCTTGGCCGAAGCGATGTAAGCGAATTGTAACTATCTTCTGCCTCAGCCTCTTGTCGATAGCACCAAGTCATGAGCGCCTGATAGAGGGGGGACCAGTAGCGTGAATAAGTGGATTGGGAAATACCCAGGATCTTAAACAGGGCGTGATGACACCTCGTTTCGGTCATTGGTTTCAAACCACTACCTTTGCACCTTGGGCAGTCCTTTAGTATCAGCCGATTTTTTTGCTTCGTTTTTTTCAGATCGCAGACTTGTCCTCTGCCACCGCAACGGCATTTCGCTCCCGGTGTATCGGCCGTTCTGCAAAACTCTTCGATAGCGAGCGATGCGAGGGCGGACAATGCTTCTTGAACATTCCCTGATGTTCCGGCAGGGAGGAATTTTTTGTAATTGTCCGAAGCGTATTGCACCAGACCGGAAAGCGCCGTTGCTGCTGCATATGGATCTTTTGTGTATTTAGCGTAAATCAGGGACAAACCTGTTCTGCACCGGGATTGCGTAATTCCCAGCGAGATCACAATATCCTCGCGGGTCAGGTGGCTATTGCCAGTTGAGCGGGCCTGATACGCAACAATTTGTGCCGATTTCGGGTCGCCGATAGTGATCGCATATTTCAGACGCATGTTATTTTCTCCATTGCCGTTCTGCCGTCAGAATCACTACTGACACGCTTGTTCCTGAAAATTCTCCCGCACGCGTATCAGACCAGGTGCAGTTCCAGTCATCCGGTAGCACACCCTTATCGCGCATCCCCGCCGGTAGAATTGCAACAATTACCGACCCTGTTTTGGTCAGAGCAGCGGCGGCCTGCAGGTGCGCCAGTGCCCGGCCATCACTGAACGGTGGGTTCATCACAATGCGGTCGAAGCAACCGCCATTGACGGATGCCCATTTTAAAAAGTCCGCCTGGTATACACGGAAGCCTTTGCTGTCGAGCACCTGGCATTTCAGCGGGGATATTTCTACGCAAATAGTCTGGTCAACGGGCATGAACTCCGCAATGCCGCCGATTCCCGCGCTTGGCTCCAGGCAAGTGTGGTGGGGTTCAATGCCAGCCAGTTGAACGCAGTATTCCGCCAGCTCTGGGTTGGTAGGGTAGAACTGGTGGCTTTTGTCATCAGGCACGCAACCAGATGCGATAATTTCAGCTATTACGCGAGTAGGATCGTATTCGAATTCCCACCATGACCAGTTGCCGCTGAAGAGCTTAGCGCCACCAATTGACGAGAGAATTCTTTCTGATTCCTTACGTACATGACGGTCTTCAGTAGAGCCATAACCGCGAAATATCCGGTTAAATGGGTTATGCGTTTTTGGCTCTATCGGATCTTCCCACTTGTGACGTTGGATTGGGCGATACGCGTCGATTTCAAGACTGCACAAATCTTGCAAAACCGCCACTGGGAGAACGTTCTGCATCAGGACAAAATCTTTGATTTTTTTCTTCGGTTTTGCGCGGAATTCTGGTGGGATAGCCATCGGGTACAGGCTTGCCAGAATGCAGTTCAGCCGCCAGGCTATATCTGGATGAATTTCAAAATGAGCTGTGCCCTTGAGGTATGCACGAATACGCATCTCACCGCCATCTATCGAGATCCACGTTCCAGGGTAATCGCGTGCGGTCTTCAGGGATTTGTTCGTCAATTCGTATGATGGCTCCGAACGCCCCATGAACTTCGCGATAACCTGACGTAGGTCCAGTACGTAATTCACCATCTTGTAATTCGTAAAACCCCATTGATCGTACACGCATGACAAGATCATGCGCTTGCTGAAGCCCTCTGGTCGGTTCGTGACGTGCTCGCCGGAAAGAGCGCGAAAAATACCGTCAACACGTTCCCCAAAAAATTTGGCGCGAGAACTGAGCATGTCCTTCAGCGTAGCCCTGACGGTCTCCTCCTCAAATTCTGGGGTGCCCATCTCACGGATGCTGTCGTTCCACTCCTCCCGCCTGGCTGCAGGCATGACATCAAGCACGTCTGTCAGTAGCAGCGCCTTCTGCCAGTATGCGGCGTTTAGGTGTGAGATTGCTCCGTCGCGTGAGAATAGATCGCCAATCGCAGGAAAGCTCCTGTAACGCTCATCACGCTGATTTCCACTCAGGAAGTGGCCTATTGCCACCTGAGAGTCGTTATCGCTCAGTATGGCCGCCAGTGATTCGATTTTTTGACGTTCGAGGGTATATCTGCCCAGCAGGTTGTCCACCAGGTCACTGGACGCTGGTGCGAAAAATTCATCCGGGTTGAAAACTTGGTCAGTCATGGTCATGTCTCTTGGTCTTCTGGTACATGCCCACGGAATCCGGGAGGAATCCGGTCATCTGGCATGCTGATGGTGAGTAGCGGATCGAAAGCCACGGCCCACTCGTTGTCAAACTCTCTGCTCGTGCCAAAAAAACGCTGGGCCTGCATAACAAATTTGGTGCCAGTGGTTTTCTCAGAATCACAAAACAAGCGGTAGCGCTCAGTTCCCTGAATCATAGTTTCGGGAAGAACCCCTTCTTTGAGCCGGGCATTCCAACTTTCTTGGGCGCGGTTTTTAGGGTTGCTACCAGATCGTTTTGGATAAGCAGACCAGGCGCTTTCGAACATATTGGTTTTTAGATCTTTATCTTTATCTTTATCTTTATCTTTATCTGGTGTGACATCGCGTGACTCATCGTGACCATTCGTGACACCGTTCCGATTTCTCTCCCTTTCACGTTGTTTCCGTTTTCGCTCAGCAGCAGTCATGGCGGGGTTTTCAGGGCTGTAGCTCTCCTCTCGCTTAACCTGCCGTTTGTCCCAACCACTGACATACGAACCATCTAAGACACGCCCTTGCATCGCACCGATAACTGATGAAATGTCATCCTCAGTCACGTCTAGTGCGCTGGCTAAATCCTCATTCGTGACATCAGTGTGACCTCGCGTGACATTCTGTGACGCGCTAACCAAAATATGGATATAGGTTGCCTGGACAAGCGATACCGGCTGGCCGGAAATGCGCGAGATTGTTCGCCATTTGGGGTCATTTGGCATGTCATGCCACAGGCGTAACCAGGTGTTTGCCATAGGAGCCTCTGCTACGTAACGCTGCTGAAGTTACGTTTTAAAACGTTGGTCATTGGTCATGTCTCTGCTGGTGACGATATGCGTCACGTAGCGCTGTTATCGCCAGTTCAGCTTCATCACATTCTTTTTCAAAATCCCGCAACGGTGCCCCTAACAACGCCGCATTGACCGCATCCGTGTTCTCTCTTAGAAGGCGGGATGCAAGGTACTGGATGCTGCTACCTGCAGTTACCATGGCGTAAAGTTCAGCGTTCTCGTGTCTTATCGATTCAAGAATAAACGGGGTCAGTAATTCAAATTTCTTGGACTGTTCACTTGTCTGGCATTTACGCCAGCGCTGAAAAATTGATATGCGGTTGCGACGCCAGGCAGCATAATCGACAACCCCATCCTCCAGTTCAATGCGATGGAGTTGAAGCTCAGGCCTATGTGCACTTGATAGAAAGGTGGCCGTAATTAATCGCGTAGCTGTTTCCTGAGTTATTTCAGCAGACCAGGCGGTCAATGCTGAGTTCATGACAATAGGGCTGATCTTCATTGTTCAACCCCATGACGCTGGCTTTCTGTATGCTCAAGTTCAGATGGGAGCCAGTATTTGCACCAGTCGGAAGGAAGAAGGTCCTTTCGGGTAACTTTCCCATTCGTGGCCTTCTCGATTGCTAGTGCGCGAGAAGGGGGTACTTTGACATATCCTGACGCTATCTGAGACAGATAGGCTGGGGGCATGTTCAACTCGTGAGCGAGCTTGTAACGCTCACCCCTAGGAAGATCATCGTAATAGCTTTTCAAATCCATAGAACACCTCTTATTAAAGATATGGTTATTTTAATAATGTTTTACTAAAAAATGAAGTGTTTGTTTGAAATAAAAATATTAATAAAAATTTACGAACGAACCTATGCGTGATTCGTCAGCTTTTTACGAATGATTTACTTCAAAACCAACTGAAAACGAAGTGTTCCCTTATGGATATTAAAGAGATTCGACAGCAAAGACTTAAAGAGTGGTTCGAAAATCGTACGGTTCCGCGCGAAGAAAGCAGCTATATCTCTCAGCTAATCGGTGGCAGGGCGTCTTTTGGGGAGAAGGCCGCCAGAAGGTTAGAGGGTACATACGACATGCCTGAAATGTACCTGGACGAACCGTACGAGGTAGAGCAAACTTCGAGTCAGACCTTATTAGATCTCGATTTTCGGTTGATCAAATTGCTCGAGCTAGCCAAGGCATTACCTGACAGCGAAATCGATGACTTCATTAAAGCGATGGAAGACAGAAAACGCTTCTACGATCAGCGCGTGGAAGAGTATTTTGCTAAGTTTGGAATTAAAAAACCTTAGTGTTCACTTGAATGCTGAATAAAATTGTCCTAATCTTCGCTACAAGCTCGACAAGCTGTACCAAAAATTTAAACCCGCTTCGGCGGGTTTTTTCGTTTCAGGGCTTCATGCCCCCCCAAATTGCAGGCCGCAGAAAAAATCCTCGAGTGCTTCGTCGTTACATCCTTCTGATGGCCTGCTATCTCACTCTTACCCCCGAAAATCACAAGGACGAATCAATGCCGCAAAAAGGGGATTTTTTTACTGCTTTGCTGGAGTGCTACCGGCAGCACTCACAAACGGTACAGTCAATCATCGTAGCACTTCTATGTGTCGTGGCCAGCGCTTTTTACACAGGAGCAAAATGGAAAAAAGTCATGGCAGATGTGATCTTCTGCCCACTCATCGCAGTGGTGCTGGGGAACCGCGTTCCTCCGATAACGCTTTTCGGGATTACCGTTGACCATACCATCATAGCTGCACTCGTCGGTACAGCCGGTATGCATGGCGTTCATGCTGCTGCGATCTGGGCAATGGATAAACGGGACCAGATCGCAAAGTTTATGGCTAAACAAAGTGACTAAGCACAATTGACGGCAGGGCAGCCGCAGAGGTTGCCATGCCGCACATTGAAATCGCAGTCTTATATTCTCTCCTGGGGGCATTTGCCCATCTCGCAAGTATCGACCTCACTGAAAAGCCTGTAGTCATCCGTACCGCGCTGGATAACCTCGTTATCTCTGCGTTTGCTGCGGCGATCACGTACCTCGTCGCACTGCGCCTCGGGTGGCAAGTTTATGGAATAGGCCTCGGTTGCGGCATGGCCGCGTGGATGGGAGCGAAAATCCTGACGCATTTTGAACAACGCTTTCTGGAGAGACTGGATGAATCAAAAAACAGGAGAATTACATGACGGAACCCGTCTGGCTGGAAGAGGCCCGCAAATACATCGGTGAGCGTGAAATTAAAGGCAAGTCCAATAACCCGCTGATTGTGCAGTGGTGGAAGGACATACACCGCGGCGGCATCAAGGACGATGAGACTCCATGGTGCGCAGCTTACACCGGCGCAATGCTCGAACACGTTGGCATTGTCTCTTCCCGCTTTGAGTCAGCAAAATCATACGAGACATGGGGCGTAGCACTCAAAGAACCAGCCTATGGCTGTGTGGCCACTTTCACTCGTGACGGCGGTGGCCACGTCGGCTTTGTTGTCGGTCAGGCGCCAAATGGCGACCTGATGGTGCTGGGTGGCAACCAAAGCGATCAGGTCTGCATTCGTGCATTCTCGCCGTGGCGCGTAAGCGGTTACCGCTGGCCTGCCGGAGTTAGTGACCCTCAGCAGCCGCTACCCGTATTAAGTGGGAAACCATCTGAAAGCGAAGCATGAGATGCTCCAGTTTTAAAATTTTGTGGGTAAGTGGTGGAGAAAAATACAGAAATCACGTAGCGCGTGTTCCCCGCGCTAGCGGGGATAAACCGTAAAAGCCGGGTTCCCCCGGCTTAGTCATCAGAACAAACCATACTGCGGCGTTTCGTGGGGATCGTACTCTTCAACGGCGATCCCCAACTCACGCCTGAACCATCGGGCAACCAGCTGCCGATGGCAAAACTCATCAGGCTTCTCATAACACAGCAGCACAGGCTCAACGTTCCCGGTGAGCAAGTGCAGCTCGTTCCATGTTTGCTCAGGATTCAGCTTCGCCAGTACCTCGTGCTCGTACAGATCGATGTAGCGGGAAACTGAAACCGAATTAAACCAATCGCCCGGAGCCAATTTCTTGAACATCTGGTAACCGGACGGCGTATTGCGCGGAGCATATCGGGCAATGCAGATGCGGCCTTCACCGCGGTATAGAGAAAAGCAGGACGTTTTCATCGTAATTCCTTCATGTGCTAAACAATAACCTACGTTATCAATTATAACATAAGTATCTGACTTATAACGGAAAATATATGTTTATAGGCTCGATGCCGAAGAAACTTATCACCCAGATTTTGGGCAACATCCACCTGAAACCTCGTGTCTACATCGGTTGTTCTGGTTCTTTTCGAACTGAACACGCCATCAAGAATCTGCTGCCCGATACCCGGGTTTACGGAAACGACGTATCACTGCTGTCTTGTGCTGTCGGTAATCTGCTGACCGGGAAGGGAATGGACCTTGAGTTTTCCGGCCGTCTGGAACCACTTAACCAGCTGCGTGGTGACGCAGTGGCTAACACCGCCGCAATCTGCCTCGCTATCACGTTGGCACGATACAAAGGCAATAACCAGTATAGTCAGGCACATTTCGCGCACATCCTGCGGAATCTGCCTGACTATTACCGCATTGAGAGGGAGAAGCTGTTGCGCTACACCGACGGCTTCACTATTGACGGGTTCCATGCCGGAGACTTTCAGCACCAGATTGACGCCGCCAGGGAGAACGACGGCACGGTGATTATGTTCGCCCCGACGTATAAGGGCGGCTATGAAAATATCTATAAATTCGTGAACACCAGCACCACGTGGGCAGCACCTTCTTACGGCGTATGGGACCCGGATAACACCGAAGAATTAATCCAACGCCTGCTGGTGGAAGGTCAGAACTTTGCCATTGTGTCCGACCGCCGCATGGAAAATATCGAGCCGCGCATCATGTTCGCCGGCAGCAACAAGCCGGTTTACATGTACGCGAATGATGCCCGGTCATCACTTCGCCGTGAGCAGAAAAAATCGCAGGCCTTTCGGTACCGTACCGTTGAGACAGAAGCGATCACTGCCGACAGTGTAGTGGAAATTAAGCAGCTAAATTCTCAACAACTTAATTTCCTGAAAAATATCTACCTGGCAAAAGGCATTAATCACAAGGCCGGGATGATTAACTTTGGTGTGCTGGTGGATGGCATGCTGGTGGGCGCGTTCATCTTCTCAATGGCGCAGTACGGCGACAAGATCCATAGCATCTACATGCTTAGCGACTTCTCCACGTCGAGGCACCGGAAGCTGTCAAAACTGGTGCCAATGCTGGCAACCAGTCGCGACGTTATTAATCACGTTAACCGCCAGTATGTGATCGACATTCAGTCGGTCTGCACCACAGCGTTCACGACCAAGCCGGTATCAATGAAATACCGCGGAATTTATCAACTGGCGAAACGCGGTGATGGATTCCTGAATTATTCCTCGGCGGTACGCGAGCAGACGCCGCAGCAAATCTTCACAGAGTGGTTCCGCAAATATGCCAATTAAAACAGCTATCCGCCAGGCGGTTCTGGCAGACCTGAAACCGCTGGAAAAGAACGCCCATTATATGGAGCCTGCCGAGTTTGACCTGCTGGTTGCTAACATCCGACGGGATGGAGAGTTAACAAGTTTGCCTGTTGTGTATCGCGGTACCGTGCTGTCGGGTAATCACCGACGAGAAGCCGCAATGAAAGCCGGGCTGGTCGAAGCGTTCATCATTGATATCATTTCTGAACTCACCGAAGACGAGCAACTGGCTATCCAGCTCAGTCACAACGCAATCAAGGGCAAAGATGACAGCAACATACTCCTGGAGTTATACGCCTCAATCCAAAGCCTGGACCTGAAGATTTACTCTGGCCTGACCGATGATGATTTCAAAATCGACGACGTCGAGGTGCAGACACTCTCTTTCGCTCAGCCTGCATATGAAGACCTCGTGATCGCTTTCCTTCCGGAAGAACGAAATCTGTTCATCGAGGCGCTGGAAAAAGTCGGGAAAAAGGCGAAAGAGCGTCTGATTGCTGTTGGACGTGTCAGCGACTTCGATCTGGTCTTCGATGCTGTGATACAGACCAAAAGCAAGTTGAACATCATCAACACCGCTGAAGCACTGAAGACCATAGCTGAACTGGCGCTTCAGAAGCTGGAGGAACTGCCTGATGACCCAGCCGATCCGGTACGACAAGGCGAAGACTGAAGCGCTAGCCGCATGCCGCATGAGCGCTCAGCAAGTTGCTGACGCTCTGGATATCGACTTCGTTTTACTAAAGCAAGACGCGAATCAATTGCAGGAGTTTTACGCCAGCGTCCGGAAAGGTCGTGCAAGAGGCGAAGCCGAGCTGAGAACGGCGCTCTACAAACTTGCAAGGGAAGGCGATACGTTTGCACTACGCGAATTGTTGAAAGTGGAGAAGAACCAGGAATAACAACAGATGAGCAAACCGGATTGGGGGGCACTACAGCAAAGGTTCATCGCTGCGCATACCCGCTCCGGGATCTCTCCCGCAGCCTGGTGTGAAGAGATTGGACTGAACTACGCCACAGCCCGGCGATACATCAAAAAGCCCCCGAAAACTGCGCAGGAAAAATTGCGCAAAACTACGCAAAAAATTGCGCAGAAAGATGGTGCGCAAACTGCGCAGAAACGGGCGGAAAATTTACCAGAAAAAAATCTCAGAAATTTTACTGAAGCTGATTCAGTCAACGTTGACGATTCCGTTTTCGACCCTGCTGATTTCGGGATATCTGAACAGCAAGGCGTATTCGCTCAACACGTTGCGATGGGTAAAACCCTGACCGGTGCCTACCGTCTGGCCGGGTATCAGGGAGCAGGGGCGACAGCCAATTCGAACGCATCGCGCATGCTAAGGAATGCCAAGGTTTCTCGTGCCGTTCGTTGGCTGCGTGACAAGCGCCAGCGCCGCCTTGCTTTGACTGAGGCGGAGATTATCCATCAGCTTTCCTCAATCGCCTCGCTGGATGCCAATGAGCTCACACAGTTCCGTCGTGTGAACTGCCGTTACTGCTGGGGTGATGACCACCAATATCAGTGGAAGGACATCGATGAGTATGAGCACGCCTGTGCTCTTGCACTGAAAGAAGAAAAGGCACCGCCCGAATTTGGTGGAGTCGGCTTCGTTGATTCGGCTGCCCCGCATCCCGAGTGCCCACGCTGTTACGGTGAAGGAGAAGGGCAACCATTCTTTGCCGATACCACAATGCTTGATGGCCCCGCGCGGTGGGCATATCTCGGTGTAGAAGAGACCATGAACGGGCTGAAGGTGAAGTACGCCAGCCCGGAAGCAGCTCGCAAGGAACTGCTGGCCCATCTCAAAGCCACACGTAACATAGTGCCCGGCAAAGAAGAGCTTGAGCTTGAGCGCATGCGTCTGGTGAACGAGAAAGCCCGGTTAGAAATTGAAGTCCTTAAAAACGAAATCAATCCGCCAGGCCAGCGTGGCATAGATGACGATTATCAACTACAGGCATTAACCCCAGATGAACCTACGCCGGACAATCCAGTCCTCTGAAGGTCCGGTCGCACTCACACCAAAACAAGCAAATATATTCGTCTGGGGTTGGCAGCCCAAGGCACGATTCCGTGATGCTGTGTGCGGTCGACGCTTCGGAAAAACGTTTTTAGGCAAAGCAGAGATGCGCCGCGCTGCTCGCCTTGCTGATAAGTGGAATGTCAGTACAGAGGATGAAATCTGGTATGCAGCTCCGACCCAGAAACAGGCGAAACGCGTTTTCTGGCGCAGGCTAAAGCAGGCCATTCCCCGACACTGGTGGGCATCAAAACCCAACGAAACCGAGCTCTCGATAACGCTTCGCAGCGGGCACGTTATCCGCTGCGTGGGGTTGAATAACTACGATGACCTGCGCGGCTCTGGCCTTTTCTTCATCCTGATAGATGAGTGGGCTGACTGCCCATACGCAGCGTGGGAAGAGGTTATTCGTCCCATGCTATCGACGTGCAAATTTGTCGTTGATGGGGTGCAGTATGTCGGTGGCCATGCACTCCGCATAGGCACACCAAAGGGGTTTAACCACTGTTACGACACCTGGCTGTCAGGGCAAGAGAACGGCGAGCCAGACCATAAAAGTTGGCTCTACACCTCACTCGATGGCGGTAACGTCCCGGCTGAGGAACTGGAAGCAGCACGGCGGAAAATGGACCCGCGCACATTCCGACAGGAATACCAGGCCAGCTTCGAGAACTACCAGGGTGTCATCTATTACTGCTTTGACCGCCGTTTAAATCACTGCGATGACACGGTGCAGAAAAATGACGACCTCCATATCGGCATGGACTTCAACGTCAGCAAAATGGCCGCTGTCGTTTTCGTCATTCGTGATGGACTGCCCCGCGCCGTTTTCGAGTTTATGGATGTTTTCGATACACCGGCGATGATCGAGAAAATTCAGGAGCACTACGCCGGCCATAGCATCACCATTTATCCGGATGCCTCCGGAGAGAACCGGCAGACAAATAACGCCAGCGCATCCGATATCGCGTTGCTCAGAACCGCAGGGTTTTCTGTCATCGTGAATGCGGCCAATCCCGCAGTAAAGGATCGTATCAACGCCGTGAACGGCATGTTGTGCAACACCTACGGTGAGCGCCGCATGCTCGTCAATACCTACACCTGCCCCAAATACACGCAGTGTCTCGAACGCCAAATTTATAGCGATAAAGGCAAGGCAGAAAACAAACTCGAACCAGATAAAAAAGCTGGTTTCGACCATGGAAACGACGCAGGCGGCTATTTCATCGTGAAGGTTTATCCACTCGTCAAACACATGGGCATGCTGGTGCGATCGCGCTGACGGAGAATAAAACAGTGACAGAAAATGAAATGCGGCAGCTGCAACGTAGCCTGCACGGAACGGCGGAGAGGCGAGGGGCATTTTGGGAGGAGTCATTCGGTGGCACTGCCAACACGAAACGAACCCGGCTGTATCAGGAGTTCGGCTACCCCCTCCATGTGGGTTTCGGTGATTTCTATCGTGCCTACGCACGCAATGCGATAGCTGCAGCTGCAATCAAGCGTATGAATGACGGCTGCTGGGAAGATTACCCGGAAATCTATGAGGGTGATAAGAAAGAGGACGCCACTCAGCAAACCTCCTGGGATAAACAGGTAAACACGCTGTTTAAAAAGTACTGGAAGCAAATTAAAGGCGCAGACAAACGGAATACTGTCGGCCATTACTCTGCGCTGCTGGTCCAGCTCAAGGATGGCAAAGAATGGAAAGACTCCGTAGACAGAAATCAAATCAGGCTGCTGGCTGAAAAGGCGATCGTAAAACTCATCCCGGTGTGGGAGGCGCAGTTAGAACCTGTTGAATGGGAAGATGATCCGCAAAGTGAAAAATTCGGCGACCCGAAAATGTATCGCTTTACTCAACTGCCGGTGGGTAACCCGGTTGGGTCGTCACCAGGCAGGGATATCAATGTGCATCCTGACCGCGTGTTTATCCTCGCCGAGGGCGCAGATGACGATAACCCATACAGCGGAGAATCAATGCTGGAGGCGGGTTTTAATAAACTGCTGGATATCGAAAAAATCTCTGGTGGCAGCGCAGAGGGTTTCCTGAAAAATGCCAGTCGGCAGTTGAATTACAATTTCAGCGCAAAAACCGATTTCGCCAACCTGGCTAAGGCGCTGGGGGTGACAGAAGGGCAATTGTCCGATGCTCTGCACGACCAGACCAGGCGCCTGAATTCGAATACTGATTCGGCGGTGTTTATGCAGGAAGGAACTGCAAGCGTTCTCTCTGTTGAAGCTGCTGACCCGGAACCCACCTGGCGAACTGCTTTGAACGAGTTCTGCGCCACTATCCCTATCGCAGTAAAAATCCTTATTGGCATGCAAACAGGAGAGCGGGCGAGCACAGAAGACGCAAAAGATTGGGCTAAGACTCGCAAAAGCCGTCGCGACGGTTTTCTGACTGAGATGATCAAGGGGGTGGTTGCCTGGTTTACTGACCTCGGCATCATTCCCGCTACTGCTCAACCAGAAATCACTGTCGCATGGTCTGATTTACTGGCACCGAGTGAAGCCGACAAAATCGCCAATATGGACAAAATGGCTGATGTGGCCAAGAAAACTACAGACGCATTTTTGCGGCCTGCAGTTACTGAAAATGAGGTGCGTGCAGCAGGCGGGATGGAGCCGATAAAAGAACTGAATGAGCCGTTGCCACCGCCTCCAACAAAGGACCCGCTCAATGAGGACGACGACACCAGCACCGACCCTGCCGCGAAGTCGGTCGGAGCCGACACAAAGCAGCCAGGCAGTAAATCGACTACAAAGTGAAATACGGCGTCGCTATTACGGCATAAAAACCGACCTCAGAACCCTTTTCGATTCCTGGCTCACTGGCTACTACACAGAAGCCAACAGTCAACAAAGCGCCATCCTCTGCAATAACGAAATCGGGCCTGCGTCGCTCTATCAGGTCAACGCTGGTGAATACTCCTATGCTCTTGATGGCAGAATGCTGGCGATGTTGCTGGAGCGTACTCAGGCCATTCTCGACCAATGGTTGCTGGAAGGTGGCCCGGGTGATATCTGGGTGGGCAAATTCGTCGCTACTGAGTACGCGAGGGGAACCCAATCGGCCTACCTCAGCCTCGCAAAGCAGAGTGTCGATTATGCAGAAAAAACCACGCTGGCAGAGCTGCTCACCAGCCCGGCGTATCAAAAACGAATCGGGATTGCGTATGCGCAAAGCTACAGCGAATGGAAGGGCATAAGTGACAAGGCCCGCGCTGACCTTGCCAGTGTGCTGTCGGACGCAGTGGCGCGGGGAATTAGCCCCAGAGAAACAGCAAAAATTATCAGCAAGCGCCTCGATGTATCGATGTCTGGTGCGTTCAACATAGCCCAGACAGAACAGGTCGGGGCATATCGCAAAGCGCAATGGGATGAAACAGACGATACGCAAAGCCGTCTGGGTATGCGCACCGCGCTGCTCTGGCTGTCTGCACTGAAAGACACCACTCGTGCATGGCATGCCGCGCGGCATGGTAAGACGTTCACAACTGAAGATGTCAGGGCGTTCTACGCCGAGGGCGGCAACCGCTACCACTGCTATTGCTCACAAATACCGATTCTCGTTGATGCCAACATGCAGCCGGTCAGCCAGACGTTGGTAGTAAAACTGGCTGCGGAGCGGAAGGAATGGGAAGAAGAATACAAAAAAGCCGCGTAATCAAAACTCAATTGGAAACAGGAAATCAGCATGCCACGCAATCGCGTTAACGTGCTGTCGGTTATCAACTCCGCATCAAATATCAGTGAAATCGAAATAGACGGCGTTCCGCATATTGTTGTGCGAGGCGTAGTTCCCATTGTCGATAACATTGTGATGAACGGAAAACTGTACCCGGCAGACAGAATAGAAAATAGCTATAAGACCCTCGAAAACAAACCCATGCCCTACGACCATCCACGCATAGGCAATGTGAATATCAGCGCCTCGGATGTTCGCGCTATTCACGACTACCACGTCGGTGCATGGTTTCAGGATGGAAAACATGCTGATGGGCGGGTTAGTGGCGATATGTACGTTAACCGGCGTTATGCAGAGGCGAGCGAAAAGGGCAAAACCCTAATAAACCGCCTTGACGACATGATTGCCGGGAAAAACGTTGAACCCATTCATATCTCTACCGGGCTGCTCTACAACGAAATCGTTGCGGAGGGGAAATCAAACGGCAAACCGTACAAAACCATTGTCACTGAAATGGAGTTCGACCACGTTGCCATTCTGCTGAATAAAAAGGGGGCAGGCACACCCACTGACGGTGTCGGGATATTTGTTAACTCGGACGGCACCGAAACAGAAATTGAAACCGTGTCACTTAGTGAAGGCATGGATTTCACCAGGCAGGGGCCCTGGAATAAAACCAAATTTTATCTCGCCAATGCCTCAAATTACACATTCGATGAAATTGCTACGGCTATCCGCAATCGGATGAAAGAGGGTAAACCGGACGATTATTACCCGTGGCCGGAAGCTGTCTGGCCAGACCGTTTTATCTATCAGGAGGACGGCAAATACTGGCAACAACGATACGTGATTGACGACACCGGAGCGGCTGAGTTCTTAGGCTCTCCGGTTGAGGTTGTGCGCAGGCCTGTTGAATACGAAATCAAAACAAACGGAGATGAACAGATGTTTAAAGAAATGATGATTAACGCGCTAAAAGCCGCAGGAAAGCCGGTCGATGGGCTGAGCGACGAGCAGCTTTTCACGGCACATAACGCGCTGGTAGTCGCTAATGCCAAAGCCAAACCGGATGAAAATGAAGAAATCGATCCGAAGACGGGTAAGCCGAAACTTAAGGCCTCGGTGACCGGCAATGAAGAGTTACTGGAGATGATCACCAACGCCGTAAACACCGCCGTCGAACCACTAAAAACGCAACTGGCTACGAATGCTGATAAAGACGCGTCCATCAAACGTGCCGCCGTGAAACAGAAATTTGAACTTGATGATCTGGCGGTTAACGAAATGCAGGGGGCGCTACTGGACAGCATGTATGCCAAATGTCAGACCACTACCGGCCTGCATCCGCATTTCCAGTTTAATGTGGATAGTCCAAGCGACCAGTGGAAGGGTTATGACCTGAACGCAGACATTGACGCAATGGAGGAAAAATAATGGTTGCTAACGTAATTTATCGCGGCCCTGCCGAGCGCGAGCCTAAGACGCTAACCCGACAGGTGTCAGCACAAAGCTTACCAGGGGCCGCTGTAATCATCGCCGGTGGCAAATTCGCAGCAGCATCCGCTGCTACAGGGCGTTGGTTAATTCTCAGTAATAACCGTTTTGTTGGGCAGAGCATCAGCGAAATGTATTCAACGAACGATACCGCAAATGCCTATCGGGTTGAGGGTGAGCAGGAATATAACGTGCAACTCGCTGCTGGAACCTACACAGCACAACAGGAGCTTACCATCGGGACTGGCGGAATTTTCAAAGCCGCCACAACCGGCAACCTGGTTGTCGCCGCGTTCGATGAAAGTGCGACACGAACGCTGTCGGCACAAGGGTTCGGTGACATTGTGATTCTCTCTCGCGCTTATCTGAAGTAAAGGAATAAGAAATGTTAAAATTTACACCACAACAGAATGCATTGATTATTAACGCTCGCCGCCGCTGGGACTTTATGCACCGCAACATGGCCAGCATGTACGGCTTTGCAGTGAATGACGTCGGCGGCTTCATTTCAGCTCATGATAACCTGATGGGAAATGCGTCCACCTTGCCAAAGGATGTCTGGGGCACATGGGATAAAAGCTCGATTCTGGTGCAGCGTGACACGCTAGCCGTGTTTAGTGACTTATCTTCTTCAGTCGCATCGCCAGTGCCATTGGGCAAAATCATCAGTTATTTCCGCACGCTGTCTGACTCGGGTGATATCAATATCAGCCTTGACGGTCGCAGCAAGGCCAAAGTTGATTCGCCTGTCATGGCCTATGAGGGTACGCCAGTTCCTATCATCGACTCTGAACTGGTATTCGGCTGGCGAGACATGCTGGCCGCACAGACCGAAGGTGAGAGTCTGGATGCGGATGCACTTCCTAACAACCAGCGGAAGGTTGCAGAAAAGCTGGAGGATTTGGCAATTAATGGTGATTCGTCAATCAGCGTAGGTGGGGCAACAATTTATGGTCTGCGAACAGCGCCATATCGTGCCACCGGCGCTCACGGTTTTACTCTGAACGGTGCTTCTGGCGCGAACTGGCTGGCGGCTATCACCGCGGCAATCGCTGCTGTGCATGCGAAAAACTACCGCGTGCCAGTCACGCTGTATCTCAATTACGATGACTGGTTTTATGCCGGAACAAACGACTACACCGCGGGTTATCCGAAAACGATTATGGCTCGCATCAACGAAATTCCGGGTATCGCGGGTATCGTGCCTGCAAGCAAAGTGCCCGCCAATGAAATTCTGGGTATCGTCAAACGCTCTGACGTTGTGAAAGTGCTCAACGGCATGCCGCTTAGTACCCGACCGAAGGCTCGTCAGAACCCGGAAGATGACTATGTCTTCAGTGTGATGGCAGCTGCCGCAGTTCAATATAAACACGACGCCGAAGGTCAGGCCGGTTACGTCCAGTTCACTAAATAAGGGTACTCGCTATGGAAAATAAAACTCAAAAATGGCTGCTCACTCATGACAGCCATGAACTGAAAAAAGGGCAATTCTTTGAGGGTGAAACCCTCCCGGCTTACCTTGTCGGCAAAGCGGTTCTTTCTGCCGGTACTTCCCTGAGTCCTGAAGAACAGGCTGGCGTAAACGAGCTGCGCCAGGAAATAGAGACCCTTACCAATAAACTGAGTGAGGCTCAGGCGCTTATTACGCAAAAAGACGCCGATAACCTGCGCCAGACCGATGAACTTGAGCAAATGCAAAAAACAATCACTGGGCTGCAGGCTAAATTAAAAGCTGCTAAGGGGTAGTATGGAAACCGGCATTACTGCCGCTGAAATAAAGCAATTCCTCACAGAACTCGGTTACACCATCCCCAATAGTCTGCTGGACCCCATTCTCTGCCGTGTTAATTCAATTCTGCCGTGTCTGAACGGTGCAGGCTATGACGACTGTACGCAAAAGCTGATTTTGCTGTATGCGGGCGCTCTCGTGGCGGCGTCGTCCGGTGCGCGGCGTATCAAATCACAGGGTGCGCCAAACGGCGCGAGCCGATCATTTGATTACGATAAAGATGCATTAACCTGGCTGAAAGAATCTCTGGCAGACCTGGATACCAGCGGCTGCAGCGAGGTTTTGCCCATCACTGCAGGTAGTGATCCGGTTGGGATTTTTATGGTTGTGTGAGGTGTGCGATGTCAGATACAGCGGCATGGACTTATACCAACGCCTGTACCGTCTACCCGATTGCAGGCAAGGACGACTGGAGTGGAGCAAATTCGTATGGGGCGCCTTATCTGATTTCCGCTACATGGGGGACAGATAACGCACTGTCGGGCAAAAACTTCGGCCAGGATGAACTCGGCACCGAGAGAGTGCATAACCGCACTATCTACACCGAGAGCAAATATAACGGAGAATCAGTGCGTATTCCCCTGGAGGGCGATTATATCGCCCTGGGGGATCGCATGACTGAGGCTGATCCTATCAAAGCCGGGGCGGACGAAATCACAAAAGTTCATGAAGATGACATGAGCTTTTTCGATGAAGATCCAGACTACAAGGTTGAAACCAATGCCAGTTAAAGGGCGCAAACAAGTTAATCAGAACGTGAAAGCGTTGCTGGCCAAGATCACAGGTCCGGTAACGGAGCAGACTGTCACGGCGGTGTTGATAACGGGGCAGGCATATGCCGCTGCGATCACGCCACGCGACACCTCTTTTTTAGTCAACACTCAGTATCGACGTATAGAGAAAAAGCCTGGCAAAACTATCGGCATGTCAGGGTATGGCGCTGACTATGCTTTGTACGTCAACGATGCTCCAGGAACGCTGAAGGGCAAGCCCCGCTCTGGTGTTAAATCGTTTGAAACCAAAAATGGGAAGACAGGATTTGCATCTAATTCTGGTAATTTCTGGGACCCGCACGCCGAACCCGATTTTCTAAAAAAAGGGTTTCAGCGTGATGGTCTTTCTGAAATAAAAAACCTGATTAGAGATGGATATAAACTATGACAAGTAGCGAAATATACGATGCGCTTAAGTCGTGGATTGAAATACACGGGTTTGATAACGGCTATCGCATACAGAAGCGACGCTGGAGCGATGGTGATCCCCAGGACCGCTTTATCGTCATTCAGTCAAATAACGGCGGTGTCACCGAGGAAGCCTTAATTCGTGACTCATTCCGGTTCTTATTCGTTTCCGGTTGTTCAGATCCGGATGTTGCCAGCGTTGAGGATTTAGCCAGCAAAGTACGGCAAACGATGATTGAGGATTACAGCATTGCCAGCATTTTTTCTATGCAACCGTTCGGTGGCATACCCAATTATTCAACGGCGGAAAAAAGAATCATTTTTGAAATGAACTTTAATGCGCTAATTGCAAATTAACAGTGGAGTAAACATCATGGGATGTGATTCAGGCGCTTTTACCGGGCGCGATTCGGCATTGTATTACTGCATTGCTTGCCCGGGGAATAAGCCCGCGTTGGCTGATTACAAACGCCTCGGGATGATGCGTGGCAAAACAATGGAGGTGTCCTGGGATAATGCGGATGCCACTGGCGATATGAGCGCGGAGCACACGAAAGAAACTCTGGTTACGTATAAAGACGTCACGTTTTCCGGAGATGGTGTTTCACGTAAAGAGGCGGTTTATAACCAGCGCGAAGTGAAGCGACATGCTTACAACCCCAGCGACACCACCAACAACCAGCCTTATATCTGGCTGAAATTCATCACTCCCAACGACGTAACCGAGGGCTGTTTTACGATCACGTCCTGGAGCGACGAAGCACCGCATGATGATGTCGCGACGTGGTCGACTGAGTGCAGTAGCACTGGCGTTGTGGAAGTGAGGGATCGTACTGAAGTCATCATCATTACGTCTCAGCCGGTCACCCAGACAGTAGAAGTCGGTGATGCGCTGAATCTCAGTGTCGTGGCGAAATCCAGTGACAACTCAGCGCTGACTTATCAGTGGAAAAAAGACGGCACGGCTATCTCCGGGGCTACCTCGGCAACCTACACAGTACCCAGCGTCGTTGAGACTGATGCCGGGACATACACTGTCAGCATCTCTTCACCATCGGCGGGAACACTGACATCAACGGGCGCAGTCGTAACCGTCACGGACGGCGCATAACAGGAGGGGCTTCGGCCCCTGAATTTTATGGTGATCACTGATATTGGGCACATGGCAGTCCACGTCGAAGGGCATGATTATGTTTTCCGACCGACCTTCCAGGCGATGACCAGAATCGGCTCTCCTGAGCAAATCATAACGACAATGGCGGCAGTTTTTGGCAGCCGGTACCCGCAGCATGATATCTACAATCCAGACCTTGCCCGCGCTGCTGTAAGCAGGGGTTATGCTGAAATTATGGCAGCATCCTCTGCTATTCTCCGGGCATGCTGTGATGACAATGTAGACCTGCTCCTGGGGAAGATGAAGATAACCACTCGCGGCAGGCTATTTCGGCGGGGCGGTATCATGCCGTTCGATTCCATTCACATAATTGCACAGCATCTGTTACTGCACGGCATCGTAGGAGATCAGCCTGCTGAACAGGTGGAATCGAAAGGAGAGTTTAACTCCCGGTTTGAGGCCCGGTCGTGGGTATATCAGGCTATGGCGCATCTCGGGCTCAGCGAGTCTGATGCGTGGAGCATGACAATGACAGGCCTTCGCGCTGCCATTGCCGCGAAGTACCCGCAGAAAGAAAAAAATAAAATTCCTTCGGAAGAGGAATACGACGAGTTCATGGAAATGGCAGACGCCCTGGCGGAGGCAGATTATTCAGCTGTGCATTGAAAAGAGGCTGATGCTCAATAACCAAATCTTTATAAAATCCCAAAATTACCGAAATCAGGCATTTAGCTCTGGTGCAGTCGGCCTGAAGTGTTACCGTGCGGGTTTTCAATGCATGGAGCATAAAATGAAACGAGTGGCAATGTGTGTTTTCGGAATTGTTTTGCTTTCCGGATGCGCCACAAAGCAATATCCGCAGGTACCTGCTGTAACGGGTGAAGAGTCGGTTAATTTTGATTGCCAGGCGATTAAACAGGACATCGCAAAAACGCATAGCATTCAGCAAGAAATTGAATCCACAGGTGATTTCGATGGAAAAACCGTCCTCGGGGTTCTGGGTGATTTCGGCATTGGAAATGGTATTGCTAAAGAAGACGCGCGAACTAAAGCGGAGGCCAGGCTTGAGCAACTGGAATCTCTCAAGCTGAAGAGGTGCCAATAACTATTTAGAGTAAGAAAATATAACCCCGCACTGCGGGGTTTTTTATTGCCTGGAGAAAGTGATGGCTGATGAAAAAGTTGGCGGAATTTATTACACCGTTGAAGCGCGCACAGCGGCGCTGCTGACAGCTCAGCAGGATGTTGATACATCAACGGCCAAAATGCAGAACAGTTTCGATAAAACTGACAAATCCGTTGGAAATCTTAATACCGGCATTACCAAACTGGCCGGGGTCATTAAATCGTTCATCGCGGCTTCTGTTCTGCGTGAAATTGCCGGGCTGGTGCAGGGCTATCAGGAAATGGCCGAACGTGTGCAGATGGCTACGGCTAGCCAGGCGGAATTTGAAATGGTGCAGCGTCGCCTTCTCGACACTGCAAATGGCACTTACCGCTCGCTGGGTGAAGCGCAGACGCTCTATATCCAGACCGCAGACTCGCTGCGTAGCATGAATTACACCACGAGCGAAGCGATCGACATCCAGGACTCAATGTCCTATGCGTTCGTAAAAAACGCTACTTCGGCAGACCGGGCGCAGTCGGCAATCAACGCTTTCACCAACTCTATGAACACCGGGAAGGTGTCTGCAGATGCCTGGCAGAGCATCATTGCGGCCACACCGTCGATTATTAATGACGTGGCAAAGGCCAGCGGGGAAACTGCTGCAGACATCAGGGCGCTTGGCGCTGCGGGTAGCCTGACAGCTCGCCAGCTCAGTGAAGGGCTGAGAAAATCGCTCGATGAAAACTCGGCCGCCGCCGCGGGGATGTCAAATAACCTCACCGATGCCAGCGTCAGAATAAAAACTGCTGTGACATCGATTGTTGTCGCCTTCGAAGGCGACACCGGCGTTATCCAGAGTTTCACAAACGGCATCATTGCTGCAGCTGACGAAATGTTGTCGTTCAGTCAGAGCGCAGATGGCATGGCTGCAGCGCTGGATACGAGCAAGAGTGTCGCTCTGATTTTTGCAAGCGTAATTGGTGGCCGTTACCTGACTTCACTCGCGTCGGCCACAGGCGCACAAATCAAAAAAGCGTCCGCATCGAGAGCTGCTGCGGTCGCAGAGCGGAGTGAGGCACTGGCCGCGAAACTTGCTGCCACTGCAGCATTAACTGCGACCAGCGCCACTAATCAGACAGCAATCGCGAACCTGAGGATGGCCGAGTCGACCTATGCAGCAGCGAAGGGCACATCGACTGAAGTCGCTGCGCTGAGCGCCTTGTCTGTGGCACAGGCGCGTGCTGCTGCTGCGGCACTTGAATTCACCGCAGCTGAAACGTTGGCGAGTGCAGCTACGATTCGATTAACCGCCGCATCCAGAGCGGCTTCGGTTGGACTGAATCTGCTGAAAAGTGGGTTTTCTCTGTTGGGTGGGCCTGCCGGCATCATCCTGCTTGCCGCCGGGGCCCTTTATTCATGGTATCAAAATGTTGAGGAGGCAACTCAGGCCAGCCTTGACCTTGCGGATAATCTCGGCGCTCTCACTGAAAAAATGCAGGAGATGAACCGGGTCCAGGTGCAGGGCACCATCGTAGACCTGAATAAGTCGATTGACGCTCAGAAAGAAGCCATCGCAGACGAACGGCAAGAGTTGGCATCGCTACAACTCCAACTGAAACATGCAACCGGCGATTACATTAATCTCAATGACGGCATGATGGGGGTCAACAACACATCGAGGAAAACGACGGAGCTACAAAATCAAATTAGCCAAAAACTCAGGGACCTGGACGTCGCTGAAACGAAGCTCACTGCTACGCAAAACACGCTCTCACAGGCCCAGGGCATCTATAACGATAAAGTGGCAGCGTCTGACGCGCTGCTTAAAATTTTTGAGCAACATCTTTCACAAGCGATACCGAATGCCAGTGCAGCGGCCATCCAGGCGATGGCAATTACCGCGCAGTTTATGGATGAGATAAACAAAAAAGCGCAGCCAGCAAAAGCACCCGAAATTGCTGAGCCAGATATTTCCGGAGCAGCAAAAGATGCGCTGAAACTGGCACAGCAGCGGCTGGCTCTTTCAAAACTGGAGGGGGAGCAAAAAGCTAAATTAACTGCGCAATACGACGCTGAAAAAGACGGCGTAGATCTCACAACTGAAGCCGGTAAAAAATATGTAGAGATGCTCGGTCAGACGTACTGGCAGACTGAGCAAAATACAGCGGCAACAAAAAAATCATCAACTGCCACTGACTCAATCACAAGCAAACTCTCCAGTCTGAAGCAAAAGTCACAACTTACCGCCGACAGCACCAGCGATTTGAGCCGTGAGCAAGCGATCCTTAACGCGCAACTCTCGCTCGGCAAAGGAGCAACTGCAGCGCAAACGAAGCAGGCAGGTGAATACGCCGCGAAAATATGGGATACGACTAACGCTCTGAAAGGACTAGCCGTCGCTGAGAAGCTGCTGGCTGAGACCGGGGAGCAGAAACAGTTCAAACAGGAGTCCGATGCACTGACTGCGGCGCTGAGTCAGCAACTCATTACTCAAGAACAGTACAACCAGGCGAGTGAGCGATCAGCGCAAACGCACCAGGCTAATCTGGCGAAAATACGCGCTGAAAACGCTTCGGGTGTAACGCCTCAGCAAGAGCTGGCAGGCAGCGTTGACCCCGTGCAGCAGGCCGCTAATGAGTATGCCAAGAAACTGGCTTTGCTGACGTCATATGAACAGGCGGCAGTGCTGACGCATACGCAAGCAGTGGCACAGAAAAACGCTGTTGAGACACAGTACGAGCAACAGCGCCTGGCGGCACTTGAACAGCAGTATCGCGCTCAGTCGGATCTGAACAATTTTACTATGTCGATGATAGACACAGTTGGTCAGCGCTTTGGGAACATGATAACTGGGATGATCACTAGCACTCAGTCAGCCACTGAAGCGGCGAGAAACCTGGCTGCCACGATTCTGAATCAGGCAGTCGGTGCTTTGGTGGCAATGGGTGCACAGGCCCTGAAAAATCTTGCCATCGGGCAGACGGCTTCAAGCGCATCCGTAGCCCAGGCAGCAGTAACGGGCCCTGCAATAGCCAGCGCGTATGCACCGGCCGCAGCAGCTGTATCACTGGCATCTTATGGTGCCAACTCCGCGCCTGCAATGGCCGGTATAGCAGCGACTAATGCGATGTCAAAAATGATGGCCGTAGGGGGCCGTAGGTACGGCGGCGGTGTGTCTGCTGGCAACATGTACCGCGTCAACGAAAGCGGCGAATCCGAAGTTTTCCAGAACAGTGCCGGGCAGCAAATGTTCATTCCGGGTCAGTCCGGAAAAGTGGTTCCCTCAGACAGTTCTGGCGGCAGTTCACCTGTGAACATCATTATCAACAACACGGCTCCGGGCGCGACGGTTGAGAACCAGGGCTATAACCCGGACACAAAAACTATAACGCTCGCAGTGAAAGAGGTCGCGAAGCAGCTGCGCAGTCGTAACGGCGAAGTGGCGCGTTCATTAAGCGACAGCTGGAATATTTCCGGTAAAACGAGGTAGAGGACCATGGCAGAGCTAACTTGGCCGGAAGGTTTAAGTCCGGCAGTGAAAAGTGGAAAAAGGCGCACACACAGCGCTTCATATGCCGCGTCAGATCCGACGGTTGCACCGCTGTATCTGAAAAACATCTCTACTGACCAGCCGACGACATGGGATGTGAACTTCGTGCTGGGGAAGTACGATGCGGACTATTTCTGGCGATGGTACACAGACACAATCGAGGGTGGCCGAAGACATTTTATTATGCCCATTGATACCGAGTTCGGACTTACGCAGCAGAAGGTCATCTTTGACCCGGAAACCGCAATAACAGTAACCCAGCAGGGGGCGCTCTTCAGTTACTCAGCGAGATTAATTTGTAGAACCTTTGCGATCCCTGCAGTTTCCTCCGCGCTGAAATCAGCGTCGCTGTACAACGACAGGAATGCAGCACTGGAGGCTATCAATAATGCCTGTATCTGATGCGCAACGTGAATTCTGGTCAACGAAAAATCCCGCTGCAGACTATGATGTCGTCGTGATTTCACACCCTGCCTTTGATGGCCCAATCCGACTTGTGGCAAATGTCTATGAAGACATCACGATTAACGGGGCGGTTTATACCGCGTGCGCGATGGAAATCGACAAGCCAGAACAGGGGCGAGATCCAATTAGCAGCGCGACCATAAAATTTTCACGAATTAATGTGGGCGATCAGTTCAAAGTTTATATCCGATCGCTTGATGGGTATGACTGGATGACTCCGGTTTCCGTCTTGCTTCAGCACTACACCGAGCAAAACACGACTACTCCTGATCAGAGTTGGGGGCTTTTTGTCGGAGAAGAAGGCGTGCGCGTCACACCCGACTACGTGACGCTTCAAGCGACCGACGACAACCCAATGACGATGAATAGCAGCATCATTTACGACATCGACCGCTACCCAGGCCTGCAGTACCTCTAAACCTCTCCCGAGAAAAAAAATGAACAAATATGATTTTATAGCCCGCGCTGTCGGGCTTCCATGGGTCGATCGCGCCTGTTCCTGGAGCGCAATGGACTGCTGGGGCGTTGTCATTATGTATTTCCGCCATGTTTATGGCCAAGAAATCCCTTGCGTTGAAGGGTACTCAACGGGTGGCATATCCATCGATACCGGTTTCAAAAATCAGATTGCCACCGGAACCTGGCGCCGTGTTGATGTACCTGAGGGGGATGGCATTGCGTTCATGCTTTTCAAAGGTGGGCGAGCTACTCACGTCGGTGTGATAGTTGATTGCACTCATGTTCTGCATTCAGCCGGGGATGACAAGAAAGCGGGGCAGGTACGCTGTGACCGCATTGATGTTTTCCGCCGTTTCCACGGTGGGGATATGCACTATTACAAATATGAGGGCTGGCGATGCTGGTAATCTATCGAGACCCGAAAGGTTTGCTGGGTAGAGACATCGTTGAAATCGACAACTCGCTCACTTTACAGGAAAATATCCAGCGAGCATTTCCGGATGGTCTTTCTGCTGACACTACAACGGTTATCGTTAATGGCAAAACGGTGAACCCACTGGAGTTTGACCTGAACAAACCTGCATCAAAAGACGATGCTGTGACGATCATGCTGCGGCAGCAGGGTATAACGCTGGCCATTGTTGGAATTATCGCCGCAGCCGCCGCAATTGCCGTTATTGCGCTCACTCCGAAACCAACAATTCCTAACCAATCCGGTTCGCGCAAAGATAGCCCGAATAACGAGCTGACAGGGCAGACAAACCTGGCTCGCCTTTATCAGGCGATACCTGACATTTATGGAAAAGTGCGCGTATTTCCGGATCTGGTTAGCACCTCACTTTCAGAATACATCGACAATATAAAACATGTGACGGAACTTTTGTGTGTCGGAGTTGGTAGTTATGAGATAGAAAAAGTAAAATATTCTGACACGCTTCTGAGCACAATTTCGGGCGCATCGTACGAGGTTTTTTATCCAGGGAACGTAATTCCTGAGATATATGATGTTGCCGAATCTCCTGACGTTGACGGTCAGGAAATTACGCCCCCAAATCGCGGGGATACGGTGTTATATTCGGCCACTACAAATAATGCCCGTGCAGCATATAGTCAGTCTGAACTTGTTATTGAACTACCTACGATCGGCAGCCTAGATTATTTTTTCGATAAAAGTAAGCCAATTTCTGTCAAAGTTGACATCGTTCTTACGAATAACTCTTATACCGTCAGCGGTCAGATTTATAAAACGGAGTTAATAGGGGAAGACGGCGCGACAACCAACAGAATTTATATAAATAAAATTTCCTCGCAGTCGAGTCTGCCAGTATTTAATAGTCAGGTTCGTAGCCTGACTATCAGCGATATGGAGGCTCTGTATGTCGGCCCTTTCATTCTGCCCTCTGAATCCGATCAGATTTGGTACAACGTGGTTTTTTTGCGCGGGTTGATGGATGATGACGGCGACAATGCAACGGCCGAATTCACTGCCGAGTGGTGGCAGGTCGACGAGGATAATAATCAGATCCCGGGTACCAGCCAGTCGGAGAGTTTTTCGTATAATGACTCAACTTATAACGCGCTTTACTTCACCCGGAAAGTGACGCCCAGCGGGGGTCGGGCCCGGTACGCCTTCCGCATCCAGCGCACAAACAATGGTTACGACCAGCTGACCGACCAGGCCAAACTTGAAGAGGTTTATTCGGTTCAGATACGGCGAAATGTCACTGCGCAAGAGACCCTGATTCGCTGCGTGACAATCGCGACCGCACAGGCCACCGGGTACAAAGACAAAAAATTTAATGCGTTAGCTACCCGCCTGACTGTCAGCTGGGACGGTTCAAAAGTGGTTACCACGCTGCGGGCAAGTCGGAGCTTCGCTGATGCAGTTCTGCATTGCTATACGCAAGTTGCAAAACGCTCGTATACAGAACTGGATCTGGTAAGCCTTTACGCTATCGATGCTGCGCTGAAAGCGAAAAATGAGCGTCTGGGATGGTTCGATTTTTCATTTGACGATGAAGATATTTCGCTCGGAGAGCGCCTGCAAACAATTTGCAATGTCGCTCGTGTGACAGTTTTTCGTGATGGTTTAATGTGGCGTTTTGTCCGTGATGAAAAAAAATCGATTATTTCCGCGCAATTTGATTCACGCAATCTGGCCAGTGGAGATAGCGGCGGTTCACTGCAGTACAAATGCAGCCTGCCGACATCTTATGACGGAGTGGAATTAGAGTGGGTAGACTCCACCGATACAAACCAGGACGGGACTGATAAAAAGGCCTATATCCGATTGCGCATCAACGCCGCCTCTAAAAGCATTGTGGCGGGTACAGCCCGGCGGCCCTATAAAATGCAGCTGGCTGGCTGCAGAAATCGGGACCAGGCACAAAACCGGGCACAACTTGAGGCACGGAGGATCATCTATCAGAGAATTGCCGTCGAGGATGTCGCGCTTAATGACGCCTTTCTGGTGCAACTTGGCGACCGGGCGCGTTGGCTTGATTCGTATGACTCAGTGGTTACAACGGGGGAGATAATACAGATAGCGGGCAGCACGTTTTACACATCTGAGTCACTGGGGCTACGTTCAGACACAACATACAAGGTCAGCATTACAGACCGTTACGGGTATCCATCGGCCTGGCTGACGGCCTCCTATATCGCCGGAAAACCGACGGCCTTTTCGGCTGTATACAGCAACGCATACGTTGCAGACGACGTTACTGTGCTTTCGGGAAGTAGGTTCGTCATCACGACATCTCTCGCTGGCGAGCCGATGGAATTTACACTTACTGCGCGTGGCCCTGCCAGTGATCCGGACACGCTCAGTATTTCGCTGACACAGTACGACGAACGAACGTACGGCTACGACTAACAGGGGCGCACATGGCGACTGATATCAGATGGCCGGCGAGCCTGCCGGGGATAATTACGACAGGGAAAACGAGAACGTCACCCCCCAGTTATCGACTGGTAAAGCCTCGATTTGGAGAGGGGTACAGGAAAAATACAAACAAAAACGTGCCTGTTTCCTGGAGTGTCACATTTAAATTTTCGCGAGACGATGCAAAAATATTCTGGTCGTGGTTCGTAAATGTTCTGGACCAGGGCAGAAATAGCTTCATGATGCCCATCAAAACGGAGTTCGGCTTTGCAGATTATGAAGTGACATTACTCCCTGAAGATTTGCTGCCGCTGGATGAATCTGATGGGACGTTTACATACAGTGCCAAACTGTATTCAAAAGGCTTAATTGTCCCCAAACCCATCGAAATTGATATTTATTCACAGACAGGCTACTACGCAGTGCTGCCGGGCTATGTAGAAGTATACTCAACGACTGATTATTACGCAGTGCTCCCTGATTTTATGGAAGTATTTTCGTCAGTAACTTATTACGCCTATAAATAAGGTTTGCGTTTATGTCCAAGAAAATCATCTGGATGCAGGGATTTGACCATCTGCCACAATATTCTGCAACAGCAAGTTCAGCCGTCTTTATCAGCTTCGTAAATAAATACAGTCTAATAAGTCCCTGGGAGATCTTTACTACATCTACCGGGAAAATCGGTACAGCAAGTGTGCAGGGTAAGTCATACAAGGGTGTAAATACCGGACTAACTAACACTGGCAGCAGAATAGAACTGACTGTGAACGCAGATAGCTACCCCAATCAAATCGTTTATGTGGGGGTGAGAGTTTCTGCCAGCAATTCACTAAATTCATCATATTCCCCTTTTACAGTCCAATATTCGGGGGGCACCTTAAAAACCGCAACGCATGTTGGTGGTGGTGAGTTTTCGTATTATTGTGAAATTGCACTAAATACGAAAACCGGAGAGCTGAGAGCTTACTCTAACGGCCAGCAAACAACTGATAACTCAGTCATCTCATCGTCGAAATATGCAACAATGGTGTGCCCAGGCTCGCTGGGGTTATCTGGCGTCGGCCTGGTGTACTCTGATTTCTATATCGCAGTTGACGACGACACAACTGCAAAAATGAGCCCGTTCGGCAATCTTTTTGTTGGGTCATGCACTGCTCAGCGCTTCAGCGGAAACGCGAGTGCTTACAATACCCTTGGGCTTGATATCGTCACAGATCTGAACAGCATCTATGACTCGGCTTATCAGGACGTCGGCGGTTTTCTGCACATGACAACTGCGCCCGGCACTCTCAAATATAATGCCGTGCCGACAGCTACAGATAACGTGATCGCGGTTCAAACGACCGGCCTGACATCTCCACCGGCAGAGGGCTGTGCTTTGGCTCAAAAAATTTATCTGAATGGAGTGAAGCAAAGCATGATCACGTCAAAATTCAGTGGCGCTGCTCCTTCTTACGTTCAATACAATACCGTAACAAATTTCAGTGACTGGCAAAGCGGGGCAGAACTGGCCGGGCTGGAGGTGGTTATCAACGCAGCGAAGACATAGGCCTGGATTCGCAAAAAAATCCCGAGCCGTAACTGGCCTCGGGGAAAGATTACAGGAATCGTTTCTTTATGAGTCGGTACGTGATTGAGGTCATGACGACGGATAATACCGCAGAGCCGGTAATCGCCAGGTCAGCCATAAAGTCATAAACCCGCTCGTCGCCGAATTCATGCTCACCGTAGATGTGAATACCGTGTGATACGAGGTACCCGTCAATGGATAATACCCACTCAAGCGGAAATAGCTCCACCCAAGCGATTGATGCGACGATGAACCATACAACCAGCAATACAACCAGAGTGAGAATTTTTTCGATCATCAGGTCACCGTGATTGTGCCGTACGCCATGAAGCTGCTGCACGGTACCTGAATCATTGTCGTTTTTGACAGGGCCTTGCTCAGATAGTCAAAATCGCTCTGAAATGACAACGTTATACACCCTTCACTTAACCCCATCGGCCCGATAGGATGCAGCCGAAAATTCCCACGCTTCACGCCCTCCACAAAGACCGTGTCGTCAATCTGCCAATCCTCTTTGTACAGCGCATACCATGACTCTCGATCCGTGCCATAAAAATTCTTCAGGAAGTAGTTCCGGAGCGATCCGAGCCTGCCGCCACTTTTACGACCTACGATAAAATAGCGACCGGGTGGAATAGGGCCGATATCTGGTCTTCCTGCCATTGTCACATTGTTGCGACCATAGAGCTGACCGGAGAACGCAGGAAAATTACCGACGCCGGGAACAGTCAGTATTGAGGTAGGCAAGCCGTTTAGCGCATACCTGGCGATAATCATGCTGTCACTCGCATGTTCCACCCATCGGTAAACTGGATATTGCCATCACAGTGCTTCCAGGTGATTTTTTCATAGCGCAGTTCCACAGCTTCGTTATGGTTGTGCTTCTCCATGTCGGCGTTTTTGACGTTATGCATGACAGGGGTGATACCGACAACCTTCACGTTTTCCAGGTGCATGTTGAAATACTCAACTTCTTGCCCGGCATCGTTGATTTTGTACCATTTAAATTCAGCAGATTTTAGTGTCTGCCCGGTAGCCACTGCCCGGTAGAGGTACGGTGACGACGAGTCGAACTCTTTTTCAAACGTCAATGGGGAATGCATGCGGGTACCGGTGAGCTTGCCTGTATTGCTGTCAGTAGGGATATGCAGTCCATGACCGAAAGATAAAATCTCGATGCTGCCTTCGCGGTCCTGAACATCTACTGAGCCTTTGATATCTGCGCCGCCATCGTCCTTCAGCCATAAGTAAGCAGGAATAGCCATTTCATTTGATCCTTCAAGTATATGATGTGAGTGAAAAAAGCACAGACACTATAAAATCGTTAGGAATGATGATCCAGAAAAATTCATATACATCATTGTTGTTTGCGTCATCGATGGAAAATTTCGGGTTAAGCGCCTGCGGCTTTATCCGACTCCGCATCTTCAGCACCTTGATCGGTTAAATGAGATCATCATGCTGAACGACGATGCCGAGCCGGTAGAAATAAAGGGCGTTGTTAAGTACGTGATCAACGATGCGCGGACCGGAGATGTTCGACGATGTTCCGGTCATGTGAAGCCGCTTATGGCGGAGTTGGGATGTCGCGACGTGGGCTGTAAAGCTTTCCGTCTATAACTATGTAGTTGCCATCAATCCACTGCTGAACCTGCTGGCGGGAGCGGCCCACAGCTCGCGCAAATGCGGATTGATTGCCGTCGTAGTTCTTATCTATATAGTTTTTTAGCGGCATGGCTTTCAGCGGCATGGCGCCCCTCAATAAAATCGGACATCATCAGCATCTTGAATCTCTGAGCAGGCAACTGAGTATCGTCCGAGCCATCAATAGCCATCGTTCGCAGACGAGCCACATCAAACAGGGAGTGGATAGAAAATCGAGCATGTCGCACCTTCGCCAGCTCAAAGAACTTAAGCGTTTCCGTATAAAAGACTCCCCACGAATCAGCTTTTAGCCAGTTTTCAAACCGGGTTTGATTCACAGTATGCCTGCCGGTCTGCTGGCGGATTGCCAGTGAGCCCCACGCACCGGCGACACTGTCATCCTCAGTGAGATATTTCCCAGGTCCCCCGCCCCCTACGCGATGGATGAAGCTGATACACGCCCAAAGCCACGTCGCGCCACCAACACTACCAACCATTTGCGAAATCGCAGAAATAGCGGACACATTCTCATAGAAGCACTCCTCAAGGTGGTCATATCTCTTTCCCATGCGGTGGTGGATAATATTATCTGAAATTATTTTTTCAAATTCACTATAACTCATACTTTCTCTCCCCTTATAATGAGCGGTACTCAATAATCTGTTTCAGTGTATATTTTGAGCCGAAATATAAACGGCAGTGATACGCGTCATCCTTACTAAAAATAATTTCACCGTCTGCGTTGAGAACGTCAAAGCCTGCGGCGATCCACGGGTCCCGGCGCGTGTTCATCTCATCGCGCAAATCACTAAAACTATCAAAATCCACACAATCAATATATTTGTTTTCACAGCGAGTCATTGGGTCGATTCTACGCAACTGGTATTTAGACATTTTGTTTTCCTCAGTTTGTTTGAGTATTTTGCTTCGATGTATGTATAGTAAATTGTTTTACTTATCGTGTAAAGTAATATCGTGTACAATCTTAAGCAGTTAGTGCTGATTTATGTTTGACGAAGTGTTAGAATAAACCCCTTAAATCATCTTTACTTAAATCCCCAGGATGCGGTGAGCGCGTTGTGCTCTGTTGCGATTTTTTTCACTGCTTCGACATCTCCTTTGGCGCTGGCCACTTCGTACTCTTCTCGCATCGTTTTAACAGCAACCGCGAATTGAGCAAAATCTTGCGGTGAACGATCTCTGTTTTCAATCCAGGGTTTCGCGGATGAGAGAAGGCCGTCGGGGCTGCAACAAAGTGCGGCCGCTTCTTCTGACATACACTTTATTTTTTCAGCGCGAATGACTTCAGCCCATTTAACTTGCTTCGCCGTGCCAGTGAGTGCTTTCCCGCCCGCACTCTTTGCTGTGCTGCGAGCGACGGCAGTCTGAGGGCTAATTTTTTTGCGGGTTACTTTCTTTTTTTGATGATAAGCATGGCTTGGATCGTAGCGAAGGCCTGTTTCAAGATCGTACCAGCCGTTTTCATCACGCTGGGGTATGTCTGCAACATTGTTGTGCCAAAATTCGAAATTACTATCGATGCTACTCATTCGCATTCCTCATCAGTCCAGTCAATGTTCGGGGCGTATACGACACGCTCTGACTCTTCTTGTGCGCGATGGTCATAAGCTACCGGCACCGGCAGGTCTCTTCTAAATACTGTTGGCTTTGGTGGACTTTTTAGCTTGTGGTTTTCAACGATGAATCCGGCATTAATCCACTGCGTGACCTGAGCAGGAGATACACCCGCAGCTTCAGAAAACCTTCTCTGTACGCCACCGTAATAAATTCTTATATAGTTAACCAGGCTCAACTCATCGCCGTAACTAAGCTGATTGTTTTCATCAATAAGCAGGTTGTGCAGAACGTGTTCTATGTAAAAAATATGTCCGTCACCGGCAGTAATAGACATTGTTGAACCATCTGTTTCTGTTTCCCATGCGTTATCAAGATGAGCTGCTTTCAGCTTTTCAGATACTTCGATGCACGTTCCGTCGCTGAATTCCTCTTCGAAATCATTCGTGCCATGATTCAAATAACAAAACGCATTTTGTCGGGCAATGCTTTCTGTTGCCCCCATTCCGTAGATAGTAATGATGGTCTTGTTGCCGTAGGGAGTCACTGCGTGGGTAACGTTATGCTGTACGCTGATGATCGCTTTCATGATGACCTCCTGAGGTGAGCTGATAGAGATATAGTATCATCACTATATCTAAAGATATAGTGTTATTACTATATTTACATTAGCGGGGAGTTTGATGATCTGCCGGTGATGTGATCCATTTTGAATCATTTAGACGGATGCATTTAAACGAAATTTTCCCGAATACTTGCGAAAAAAGTGATATGTGTTTGATCGTTAAGGTATGCATTGAAACGTGAAAATGAGTGTTTTAAAAACGAAGGTTGGTTTAACTTGCTGATTTCAAACAATAAAGCTGGAATTAAATAACTACAGGAATCGTATTCGGTCTCTTTTTATCTGTAAGTCCGTTCAAAGACTTACGAAAGTCGATGCAAAAATGTCCCACACTTCTGCCCCGACCTGAATCTTTTATATCACAACACTTTCTGCCTTAACATTTCTTTTACACGATTTTTTTGCGTCTACAGGCAAAAAAAATCCCCTTCGCTTCGCAGGGCAAAGGGGAAAGCTTGCAATAAATATTATAGTATCGGACTCACTTTGCGGCTTACAGGGATATGCAGCGCCGCAGGTGGTTGGTCTGAAAGTTGCACGTCCAGGGAATATGGATTCAGACAGACCTGAAATGCAAATCGATAGGTTGTCGGGATGAACAATCACGTCACTTTACATTTCGGAATTCATGGTATTAAGGAAGCGGGGTGGGTTCAAACGGCACCTTGTTTTTTTTTGCATTTTAATCCGCAGCAAGTGACGTTTTACTCAGGTGTGACAATCTCGGGATACAACAGTGTTTCCAGATAACTGACCATCACCCAAATCAGGTTACTGAAAATAAACCAGACGCAAACCGCTAAAATAAGCAGCACAATGATTATCAGGGCAATTTCAGTTTTGCTCATAGCCAGAATCTTTCGCCTGCAGACTAACGGAAGGGAGAGGTCTGATGATAACGAAAGTTCTGTGTCCGACGCAATCGGTGCAAGGGAAGGACTCTGCCCACGGGCGGGCAGATCATCCGGTTTCATTTGTCTGAAGCGGGGAACAGGGCAGCAAACTGCACGGCCATGTCATCGAGCAGCGCAAAACGACGACGGTATTCAGCACGTTTTTTGCTGGCAATCTCTTCGAGCGATTTGCGCTCTTGCTGCACCGGCAGCTCCCAACGGAACACATTGCGTTTCACGCCGTCAATGGAAGCCCAAAACTCATCGTAGCTGGCATGGAGGTGACGGCCTTTGCTAAAGCGATAGCGCAGGGCGCGGAATACGTGGCCATTATCGCTCACGCCGCTAAGCGTAGTAATGCTACACTGGCTGGCCAGCAGGCCAAAAAATTCAATCAGGATGCGTTTTGGGAATACCCCGTAGCAGGCACGAGTGGCAAGTTTAATCACCTCATGCGAAACGCCGCGACGAGGGCCTTGCAAACCGCCAACCACCAGTTCCCAGCCTTGGCTGCTGCGCGCAATACAGAAGGTCGCACTGGCCAGCACGGTATTTTGCGCATCACAGAACCAGACGGTGCTTTCGCCTTCACGCTCGGCTTTGTGAGCACAGGAGGCATACAGGGCAAATACCGCGCCATCTTTGCCTTCCAGCTTCAGCAGCTCTGTGGGTTCTGTCGCTGTTAACGCCGTCACTAGCGCCGGGCTTTGCACTGAGTCGATAAATTCATAATGCCCGATAATGGCGTCTGCGCGCTGCGTGGAGGATAAGCCGCGCGCTAAGTATTGCCGGTGCGTTTTGCTGGGCAATGTGACCTGGGCTTTTAGCAACTGCATAAAGTCCTTGCGCTTGCCAAGGCTACCCAGCATCCGCCGGGTGGCTGGGTAGAAAATCACCGTGCGCAGTAAGAATTTCAGACGGTAGTTCACCTCTTTCCAGATTGGCGCAGGGGTTAACTTGCCACTGATTAAATCTGAAATAAGATGCGCGCGTGGCGCAGGCGAATACCCGGAATGCAGTGTATTGTCCGACACGATAATAACCTCATCATTGCTATGAGGCTATTTTAGCGGCGTAGCGGGCTGAGCTTAATGGGCTGGGGAAGTATATTCCGGGTTTGTTTATCCTTGATTTAAGTTATTCACCCGCCTCACCTTCAGCACCCCCTCCTATACTTATATCAGGGGGCATCACTATGTATCAGAGAATTGACGGTACGCAGTGCCAACACATCTGGTTAACCGGCGATCTGCACGGCTGCTATCGCCTGTTAATGAATAAACTCAACGCCCTGAAATTTAATCCTTATCAGGATTTACTTATTTCGGTAGGGGACCTTATCGACCGCGGCCCTGAAAGTCTGAAATGCCTCGAACTGATCCATCAGAAATGGTTTTTTGCTATTCGTGGCAACCACGAACAAATGGCGATGGATGCCCTTGAGCATCAGCAATTGTCATTATGGGCTTTGAACGGCGGCGCGTGGTTTGAGGAAGGCTCGGCGCAAGCTAAAGCGGAGGCGAGACAGCTGTTGCTGGAGTGTCATCAACTGCCGTACATCATCGAAGTGGATACGCACTCTGGCGTTCATGTCATTGCGCATGCCGACTATCCGGCGGACAGTTATCACTGGCAGAAAGAGGTCGACTGGCATCGGGTGTTATGGGACAGACAACGTCTGAGCGATCATCTGGAGGGCAAGCATTCAACCATTACTGGCGCGGATCACTTTTGGTTTGGACACACGCCGCTGAAGCATCGTTATGATGCCAGCAATCAGCATTACATCGATACCGGGGCGGTGTTTGGCGGCGAGCTAACGCTGGTGCCGTTACAGTAATGACAAATCGCTGAGTTGGAGCGAATAATTAACCCGCCTGTGGGCGGGTTCTCTTTGGGTCATGCGAGGCGCATTACCCAGGCATCGGACTGACGATCGTAATGCTGACGGTAGAGGACAGAATGTTCCCCATCGAGAAGGGCGGGAACGCTGGTATCGGCATCCCAGGCATCAAGCTGCATGCACAAATCGGGATCGGATTTACAGGGAATGCTTAACGTTCGCTCCCCTTGCTGCTCGCCATGCAGTTCGGCATCATCGATTTCGAAGGCGCCAATGCGTACGCTGGTTTTCGTCATAATGCTCTCCGGTTATCTGCTTCGTTGTGGTACGACCAGTTGGGCCGCCCATTTTTCAGCGTAGACAAGCCGGAGCAATTTGCCAGTCAGAACGTGCTTATTTTTTTCCCGCGCTACGCCTTGCCTGCGAAAAGTTTGCCGTCGCGAACCAGCTCGCGAGGGTAGCTATTTTTCAGCCGTGAACCGACTTTTTTGGCGAGCCCCAACGGATGCCCTTGAAACGTCACAATAACCTCATCACGGTCTGGCGGCGTTTCAGGCCAGACATCACGTCCGCGATACCACTCTTCGGCTTCTTCCTGAGTGAGTTCAAAACGTGCGCTTTTTTCACTCGCGAGGGCGATAACCGCTTCATGTTGCCAGCGGAACCCTTTGTTGAAGGTCTCCGCCAGGCGCAGACCAATACGGGAAAAACGCACTTTGCCCAACAGCGGTTCTATCTCTGTCGGGAAAAGCCAGATCTCTTTGTCTCGCTGCCAGAGCGAATGGGTTTCATCCCACTGCAAGCCAACAGCTTGTGCAGCTTGCGCCACAGCGGCGGCTTCGCGGGTTTTCATCGGCGTGAACGGGAACTTACCGACTTTATAACCCGGCGCTGGTAGGGCAGGGATCGCAGCGGTTTTACGCAGCCTTGCCACGAAGAAACCTTCGCAATCATAAATTTGTGGGAAGACGTGCAGATAACCTTCGGCGGTTATCGCTTTTTCCGCTTCCGGGAAGAGCGCATTCAGAGGCGTAATTTCGACAGCCTGCGGATACTCGGCCAGCAGCCAGGCCAGCACATCCTCGTTTTCTTCCCGATTTAAGGTGCAGGTGGAATACACCAGCGTTCCGCCCGGCTTTAACGCATGAAACGCACTTTCGAGAAGTTCTCGCTGGGTCCCGGCAATGGCGTTATTACTTTCCACGGACCAGTTTTTCAGCGCATCGGGATCTTTACGGACCACACCTTCACCGGAGCAAGGTGCATCCAGCAGAATAGCATCAAACGCTTCCGGCACGGCAGCACCAAAAACGCGGCCATCAAAATGGGTCAGGGCGACGTTGCTTATCCCGCAGCGGCTGATATTCGCGTGCAGCACTTTGACGCGGCTGGCGGAATATTCGTTGGCCAGAATCGCACCCTGATTGTTCATCCGCGCGGCAATCTGCGTGGTTTTAGAGCCAGGCGCAGCCGCCACGTCCATGACTTGCAGAGGCTGGTTACCTTCGGCAAAAAGTGCCGCGACGGGCAGCATAGAACTGGCTTCCTGAATATAAAACAGGCCGCTCATGTGCTCCGCCGTGCTGCCCAGTGGCAGGGCATCTTCGTCTTCGCGTTCGATCCAGAATCCTTCTTCGCACCACGGAACCTGCGTCAGTTGCCAGCCATAAGGCGCGACCAGTTGCAGAAAATCCTCCACGGAGATTTTCAGCGTATTGACGCGAATACTGCGTCGCAGCGGGCGCTGACAGGCGGCGATGAACTCATCGAAGGAGAGATGAGCAGGCATTGCTGCACGCATCACCTCAAGGAAGGAATCGGGAAGGTAAGCCACTAAACGCACCAAATCTAAAAAGGGAAGGCGCGCAGTTTAGCACACCGACTCCGGCTTCTTACAGCCGGAGTCGTGTGGGGTCATCGAGGCAGGGCAGTGCCCCAGTCACGCCATTCTTTCGGTTCCGTATCCTGCAACAGGAAGTGTTTACCTTCCTGCGCTTTCGGCGCCAATGGCGTGCCTGGCGGTGTGGCAAACGAGATGCCACCGCGGATGAACTGGTTAAACGTCCCGGTCTTCACTACGCCGCCGATAATGCCGAAGTCGAGGTTGTAGCCAGAAGCCAGCCAGAACACCGAATTGTTACGCACCAGATGCTGATAGCGCTGGCTGATACGCAGGGCAACCATCACACGATCGGACAGCGAGCCCAATTGCAGGCCTGTTACGGTACCCACTTCGATTCCGCGGAACAGCACTGGCGTGCCGATACTCAGCGATCCGGCTTCCGGCGCTTCCACCACAATACTCAGGCCGTCCAGATACCGTGAGTCAGTGATGGTGGCTTCCTGCAGTTCGAAGTCACGACGCGGATTACCGCCGCGGCCAGGTTCGACGTTGATGTAAGGCTGCAAAACCGTATCCAGATGCTCAACGCCCGCTGCGGAAATCTGCGGGGTGACCACTGAGAAACGTGTTCCGCCGCGCGCGAAGGTGTTTACGTACTCAGGGTAAAGCACGGCTTTTGCCTGGACTTCATTACGCGAGGTGATGAGTTCCAGAGTCTGGATTTGCCCGATATCGATACCCAGGTAACGAATTGGCATCCCCGCGGACAGCTTCCCGGCGTCAAAGGCATGCAGCGTGATTTGCCCGCCTACGGCGCGAGCCGCGGTTTCAGAAGGATACAGAATGCGTTTGTCACCTTTACGAGCGCCAGCCCCTGCGCCGCTCAGGTTGTCGAAGCTGATTGCCCCACGCAGCGCACGCGAAAGGGGTGAAGCCTGTACGGTTAAACCACTGCCATTCAGTTGTACTTTTGCGCCGCCTTCAGCCCAGAACACACTGTTTTGCGTTAACAACTGGCGATACTCTGGTTTGATATGCAGGTCGATATCAAACGCATTTGCACGAGGACGGACGGTAATGACCTGGCCGACTTCAAATTTACGGTACAGCACCACGGAACCGGCCTGAACGTCCGGCAAGGTGTCCGCGGTCAGCGTCAGGGTGGTGGTCGGCAGATCGCCCAGGCTGTTTTCCAGTGCTTTTTCCAGATTGGCAAACAGCGGGTATTCCGTCTTCATTGGCCCTTTATCGCCGGGCAGAATACGAATGCCGCCGCTGATCCACTCACTGGCGCTGGCCCCGAGGAACTCAATCCCGTCAAGGCCCACTTTGACATCGACACGGCTGTTCACTACGAACTTGCTGTCGCCATGCACCAGGTCACGATACTGAGGGTCAATGGCTATCGAGAAAGAGACGCCTTTATTCGACAGGTTACGTTCCAGCACCTGGCCGACTTTGATGCCATGCAAAATCACCGGCTGCCCGGCATCAATGCCATAGGATTCAGGTGCTGTCAGCGAAAGGGTGATTACGCCGGGTTCCTGCAACAGCGTTTTGTCTGCTGGCACCACGACAAAATGATCGCGCGGTTCGCCTTCACCCGGCACCAGTTCAAAGGTGCTGCCGGTCAGCAACGAGCTGAGATTGGTGTTATCGAGCGACAGCTTAGGGTTGTGCATCTCGATACGCGTATTATCACGTAAGAGGTTCACCACGCTTGGGTCAACGGTCATTTCGCCGGTGACAGCACCGCCCGGGTTGAGATTCAGCCTGGTTAGCTGACCCACTTCCAGGCCTTGATACATCAATGCAGTTGACCCGGCTTTGAGACCTGCACCATCCGGTAAATCCAGTTTGACGATGACGCCGCGCTGGCTGTGAGCCAAATCTTCGTACAGTCCAAATTCGTCGTTTTGATCCGCTGCTTTGGAGTCTTCCGGCGAGTCAAACGCGATGGCACCATTGACCAGTGCGGCCAGGCTTTCAAGCTGGACTTTCGCACCGCTGAAATCCACGTCGGCTTTAATGCCCGAGACATTCCAGAAACGGCTGCCTTTTTTCACCAGATTGGTGAAGCGGCGTTCAATGAGCAGGTCGATGGTCACGCCTTGCTTATTGGCGTTGATTGAATAGTCATAAACCTTGCCGACAGGGATTTTACGGAAATAGACCAGCGAGCCGCTGTTCAGCGAACCTAAATCCGGCGCATGCAGATGAATCATCAGCTCGCCGTTGTTGAGCCGATAGCGCGGCTGAGTATCCAGCGCGGTAAAGTGCTCCTGCGGATTGCCCCCGCCGGGCATCATCCCGATGTAGTTCCCGCCGACCAGCGCGTCTAGCCCGGAGACGCCAGCCAGTGAGGCTTTCGGCGTGACCAGCCAGAATTGCGTTTCGTCTTTCAACGCATCTTTCATGTCGCCTTTAATGCTGGCCTTGACCTGAATTTTATTCAGATTTTTAGTCAGGCGCACTTCCTGGACGGTGCCCACTTCCACGCCCTGATAACGCACAGGCGTGCGGCCGGGGACAATACCGTCCGCAGACATAAAGTCGATGGTGATGGTGGTGCCGCGATCCTGATAGCTGTTCCAGATGAGCCAGCTGGCAATCATCAGCGCGATAACCGGCAGCAGCCAAAAGGGCGAGATACGGCGTTTTGTTTTAATTCTCGCTTCAGTCGGTGAAGCGGGCGTTTCCTGACTCATGTGCATCCCAAAGTAAGCGGCTGTCCAGCCATTCAACAGCAAGGATAGTCAATATTACCGCAGCGCCGAAATAAAACGCAGCGGGTCCCATAGTAAAAGCAAGAAGTTGGTCGCGGTTGATGAGCGACATGGTTAACGAGATGACGAACAGGTCGAGCATCGACCAGCGGCCAATCCAGGTGACCAGACGCAGCAGCAAAATTCGGGTTCGCAGGCCTTGCTCACATTTAAAATGAATGGAAATCAGCAGCGTCAGCATCACCAGTACCTTGGTGAAAGGCACCAAAATACTGGCGATAAACACCACGGCGGCGACCGCCACGTTGCTGTTCGCCAGGCCCATAATGCCCGACATGATGGTGTCTTCCTGACGCGCGCCGTTCACATAGATAATCGAAATGGGCAGCAGGTTTGCCGGAAGCAAAAAGATTATCGAAGCAATCAGGGCTGCCCAACATTTTTGCAGGCTGTAAGGCCGACGGTGGTGAAGCGGGACATGGCAACGACGACAGCGACCGCGGCTATCCGCAAAGCCCGTGTGATGGCATCCAGGACAAACCTGCAACCCGGGATCGGCGCGAAGAGCAGGGCGCTGGGGATAAAAACGATCCCAGAGCTGCTCCACGTTGAGGTGAATAATCGTCAAAATGCTCAGCAGAACCAGTGAGATAAAGGCGACGAGGCCAATGCCCGGCTGCAGAAACGCATAATCCTGCACTTTGATTGACGCCACGCCGATGCCGACCAGGTAAATATCCAGCATCACCCATTCTTTGAGCCTTTCGAGCATCAGCAGCACGGGGCGCAAATTCATGCCCAGAATGTTTCCAAGCCACAGGTAAGCGATGGAGATAACCAGCACCAGCGGCGCGCCGACAGCGCAGAACAGCACCATGGCGGCAGGAACAGGATCGCCTTGATCGGTCATCTGCCAAATGCCTTGCATCACATCGGCATCGATACGCACGCCAAGCAGATGGAGCCTGAGCAGCGGTTCACTCCAGGCAAAAGGCATCAGCAGCAGCATGGTGACGGCCATCGCGGCAAGGCGCGTTAATGACCAGTCTCGCCCGTCGCGAATTTTGGCATCGCAGCAGGGGCAATAGGCGCTCTGATGCGACTTCACCACCGGCAGGCTGAACAGCGTGTCGCATTGCGGACAGCGGTGGAACGCTGGCGGTGCGATGGGGTTGCCGATGGCATGAACCGTGATTTTTTTCGCAGGCGTTAGTTGAGAAGCTCGTAGTGCCATTTATTCGCTTTAGAAATGAATGTATAACTCTATCTTAACCTATGAATGGATTCATCTTGAGCCTGAGCGCATTTAATGCTTATGTAAAGAGGCTATGCGTCGGCATTAACCGGCATCGAAGACATCCAATAAGTGATTGAATAATGAACAAAACAGAGTTTTACGCGGATCTTAACCGCGATTTTCAGGCATTAATGGCAGGTGAAACCAGTTTCTTAGCGACTCTCTCCAATACCAGTGCGCTGTTATTTGAGCGCCTGTCTGAGGTTAACTGGGCAGGTTTTTATCTTCTCGAAGGTGACACGCTGGTACTGGCGCCTTTTCAGGGCAAGATTGCCTGCGTGCGAATCCCGGTCGGACGGGGCGTTTGTGGGACCGCGATCGCGCAAAATCGTGTTCAGCGTGTGGAAGATGTGCATGCCTTTGACGGCCACATTGCCTGTGATGCGGCCAGCAACTCCGAAATCGTCCTTCCGTTAGTCGTCAACGGCCAGGTGATTGGGGTTCTGGATATCGACAGCCCTGAGTATTCGCGCTTCACAGCGGAAGACGAACAGGGTCTGCGCGAGCTGGTTGAGCACCTCGAAGAGGTTCTCTCTGTGACCGATTATCACAAATTCTTTCAGCCTGTCGCAGGATAATCAACGGATAACGTAGCATTTACCGATGGCGTCATTATAATGACGCCTGTTCATGCCCGCGGTATGTTGGCTACGTCCGTTGTAATCAGGAAATTTCATGGAAAATCAACCTAAGTTGAATAGCAGTAAAGAAGTTATCGCTTTTCTGGCCGAACGATTCCCACAGTGTTTCAGTGCTGAAGGCGAAGCACGCCCGCTGAAAATTGGTATTTTTCAGGATCTGGTGGCGCGTGTTGAGGGTGAGATGAATCTCAGCAAAACCCAACTTCGTTCCGCTTTACGTCTTTATACGTCCAGCTGGCGCTACCTGTACGGCATCAAAGCGGGTGCGACCCGTGTTGATCTCGACGGTAACCCTTGCGGCGTTCTGGATGAACAGCATGTGACTCACGCCCGCCAGCAGCTCGAAGAAGCCAAAGCGCGTGTGCAGGCCCAGCGTGCTGAGCAGCAGGCGAAAAAACGCGAAGCCGCCATTGCTGCGGGTGAGCCTGTTGATGCGCCACGTCGTGAACGCAAACCGCGTCCGGCTGCCCCGCGCAAAGACACAGGTGCGACCAGGCCACGCAATGCCGCCAAACCGGCCGCTGCTAAAGCGCCACGCCCAGAGCGTGAAGAGCGTTTTACCCCTGTATCAGATCTGTCTGCATTGACCGTGGGCCAGGCCCTGAAAGTCAAAGCGGGCAACAATGCAATGGACGCCACGGTTCTGGAAATCACCAAAGATGGCGTTCGTGTACAGCTGACTTCTGGTATGTCAATGATTGTACGCGCAGAACATTTGATGTTCTGAAACGGAGGCCGGGCCAGGCATGAACAAACTCTTTAAAGTCACCGCGCTCGCTGGCATGCTGTTAATGGCAGGCCAGTCGTTCGCCGTGGACGATATTACGCAGGCTTCCCAGATCCCCGTTTTAAAGGAAGAGGCGCAGCACGCGACGGTGAGCGAGCGTGTGACGTCTCGCTTTACCCGTTCTCATTATCGCCAGTTCGATCTCGATAACGCGTTCTCGGCGAAAATTTTTGACCGCTATCTCAACCTGCTGGATTACAGCCACAACGTGCTGCTGGCAAGTGATATCGCTCAATTTGAACCGCGTAAAACGCAAATCGGCGACGAATTGCGCAGCGGTAAGCTGGATGTTTTTTACGATCTCTACAATCTGGCGCAAAAACGCCGCTTTGAGCGCTATCAATACGCGCTGAAAGTGCTTGAACGCCCGATGGACTTCACCGGCAACGACAGCTTCAATCTGGACCGCAGCAAAGCGCCATGGCCGAAAGATCAGGCCGAGCTGAATGCGCTGTGGGACGGCAAAGTGAAGTATGACGAGCTGAGCCTGAAGCTGGCGGGGAAAAACGACAAAGAGATCCGCGACACGCTGACTCGTCGTTATAAATTCGCGATTCGTCGCCTGGCCCAGACCAACAGTGAAGATGTGTTCTCACTGGTGATGACCTCGTTTGCCCACGAAATCGATCCTCACACCAATTATCTGTCTCCGCGTAACACTGAGCAGTTCAACACCGAAATGAGCCTTTCTTTGGAAGGGATCGGTGCGGTGCTGCAAATGGACGATGACTACACCGTCATCAATTCCATGGTGGCAGGCGGTCCGGCAGCGAAGAGCAAAGCGATTAGCGTAGGCGATCGCATTGTCGGCGTAGGGCAGACAGGCAAGGCAATGGTCGATGTGATCGGCTGGCGTCTTGATGACGTTGTCGCGCTGATCAAAGGGCCGAAGGGCAGTAAAGTTCGCCTGGAAATTCTGCCAGCGGGCAAAGGCACGAAAACACGTATCGTGACGCTGACGCGTGAACGTATTCGCCTTGAAGACCGCGCTGTGAAAATGTCCGTTAAAACGGTAGGTTCGCAGAAAGTCGGCGTTCTGGATATTCCAGGTTTCTATGTTGGCCTGACGGATGACGTCAAAGCACAGCTGCAGAAACTGGATAAACAGAATGTCAGCAGCATTATCATTGACCTGCGCAGTAACGGCGGTGGAGCACTGACGGAAGCGGTCTCGCTTTCTGGTCTGTTTATCCCATCCGGCCCTGTGGTTCAGGTGCGTGATAACAACGGTAAAGTTCGCGAAGACAGCGATACCGACGGCGTGGTTTATTACAAAGGCCCACTCGTTGTTCTGGTCGACAGATTCAGTGCTTCCGCTTCGGAAATCTTTGCCGCTGCCATGCAGGACTATGGTCGTGCGCTGATTGTCGGTGAGCCAACCTTCGGTAAAGGCACCGTTCAGCAGTACCGTTCACTGAACCGTATTTACGATCAGATGCTGCGCCCTGAATGGCCTGCTCTGGGTTCCGTTCAGTACACCATTCAGAAGTTCTATCGCATTAATGGCGGCAGTACTCAGCGTAAAGGTGTCACGCCGGACATCATGATGCCGACAGGCAGCGAAGAGACGGAAACGGGCGAGAAGTTTGAAGACAATGCGCTGCCGTGGGATAGCATTAATGCTGCGACCTACGTCAAAGCAGGCGATCTGACGCCATTCGGGCCAGAATTACTGAAAGCGCATAACGATCGCATCGCCAAAGATCCAGAATTCCAGTACATCATGAAAGATATTGCTCGCTTCAATGCACTCAAAGAGCGCCGCAATATTGCCTCACTGAATTACGCTCAGCGTGAGAAAGAGAATGAGGAAGATGATGCTACGCGTCTGGCTCGAATCAACGATCGCTACAAGCGTGAAGGCAAACCACCGTTGAAGAAACTGGACGATTTGCCGAAGGATTATCAGGAACCGGATCCGTATCTGGATGAAACTGTTCATATTGCCGTCGACCTGGCGGATATGGAAAAGGACAGACCGGCGGCCGATCCGAAAGCCACCAAGTAATCCCCAACAGGCACAAGCAATTGTGCCTGTATAGGGTGGCAATCTTCATTTATGTACCGTACGAGAAGATGTCACGGTACAGAAGACAAGGAAAATCAATTTATTGATTTTCGGCTGATAACCACAAAAAAGGAAAAACCACGCTTTTTCCTTTTTTGTTTGAAATATAAGGCACAAGCAATTGTGCCTGTTTTTTTATCTTCCTCTTGAGCCCGTCAGCGAGTTACCTGTTAATGTAAAGTTGTGTTTTTCTCGTGACTTAGCGCCCCCGGATAGTTGAAAATCCTCGTCATACCCATACGATATGGGGTATCGCATAGTGCGTATTGTTACAACGAGGTTAATAAAATTATGATGCGAATTGCGCTCTTCCTGATGACCAACCTGGCCGTTATGGTGGTGTTTGGGCTGGTGCTAAGCCTGACAGGAATTCAGTCGAGCAGCATGACCGGCTTACTCATCATGGCGCTGCTGTTTGGTTTTGGTGGCTCCATCGTTTCACTGATGATGTCGAAATGGATGGCGCTGAAGTCCGTGGGCGGGGAAGTCATCGAGCAACCACGCAATGATACAGAACGCTGGTTGATGAACACGGTGGCACAGCAGTCACGTCAGGCCGGCATCGCCATGCCGCAGGTTGCGGTTTATCACGCGCCGGACATCAACGCGTTTGCTACCGGTGCTCGCCGTGATGCCTCTCTGGTGGCGGTCAGCACAGGGTTGCTGCAAAACATGAGTCGCGATGAAGCGGAAGCGGTTATCGCGCATGAAATCAGCCACATCGCGAACGGCGACATGGTGACCATGACCCTGATTCAGGGTGTGGTGAACACCTTTGTTATCTTTATCTCCCGCGTTATCGCGCAGATTGCAGCCGGTTTCCTGGGTGGCAACCGCGATGAAGGGGAATCCAGCAACGGCAACCCGCTGATTTATTTTGCCGTCGCAACGGTACTGGAACTGGTGTTTGGTATTCTGGCCAGCATCATCACTATGTGGTTCTCACGTCACCGTGAATTCCATGCGGATGCGGGGTCAGCCAAACTGGTCGGCCGCGAAAAGATGATTGCCGCGCTCCAGCGCCTGAAAACCAGCTATGAGCCGCAGGAAGCCAGCAGCATGATGGCGTTTTGCATCAACGGGAAGGCGAAGTCCATGAGCGAGCTGTTCATGACTCACCCACCGCTGGACAAACGCATCGAAGCGCTGCGCAGCGGCGAGTATCTGAAATAACGTATTCACAGCACGACCTAAAGCAAAGCGCCTCAAATGAGGCGCTGAGAGTGATGACAAACCTCTAACGAATGAAGATTTGTCATAGGGTGCCTAATAAGAAACAAGGAAAATCAATTTATTGATTTTCGGCTGATAACCACAAAGAAGGAAAAACCACGCTTTTTCCTTCTTTGTCAGCAGTCTGAGCGCCTCAACTGAGGCGCTTTTTTTATGTTCCGGCGCGCGGTTGTGTGATGCGTAACCCGCTGACAATAGCGGCTATCACCGCCAGGCTGCCAGCAAGCAGCAGTGAGGTGTGAGTACCGTGCGTCCCAAAAAGGTTAAACATCAGCGCCACCAATGCAGCGCCGGTACTTTGTCCAAGCAAACGCGCAGTGCCGAGCATTCCGCTGGCGCCACCACTTCGGTTGCGCGGTGCAGAAGACACGATGGTGTGGTTATTGGGCGACTGAAACAGGCCAAAACCTGCGCCGCAAAGGATCATCCGCCAGATGATATCCAGGTCGTGCGGCGATGAGGGCAGTAATGCCAACGCGAACAGCCCGCAGGCCATGACGGCCAGGCCCAACGCGCCCAGCAATCCTGCGTGAACTTTCTCAATCAGGTAACCGGCGAGAGGGGCCATCACCATGGTGGCGAGCGGCCACGGAGTCAGCAGCAATCCTGTTTCGACTTCGCTGCGTCCCATGACGGATTGCAGGAAGAAGGGGAGGGAAACCAGCGCCAGCATCTGCGCACAGAAAGAACAAATGGACGTGCAGATGGAGAGCGAGAAAATCGGGATACGCAGCAGATCGACAGGAAGCAGCGGAACTGGCAGCTTCAACTGTCGACGAACAAAGAAGAACCCGACAATTAACATTGCGGCAATTTCAGCCAGAACCAACTGAAGGGACTGGCCCTGCGCAAAGCTACTCAGCGCCGTGATCAACAGACCAAAGGTTAAAGCGTTCATCACCGCGCTGGGCAGGTCAAAGCGTGAGGCCTGACTACGCGCGGGGTTTGCTGGCAGGTACCGCATTGCAAGGACGAAAGAAATAATCCCCAGCGGTACGTTAATTAAAAACAGCCATTGCCACGAGGCAACAGAAAGGATCGCCGCAGCAATCGTCGGGCCCGCAGCGGAAGACACCGCCACGATGAAGGAGTTGATGCCCATTCCCCGGCCGAGAAACCGCTGAGGATAAATAAGACGAATGAGTGCCGTGTTGACACTCATGAGTGCGGCACCACCCAGTCCTTGCGCGACACGCGCCAGGGTTAACATTTCAAGCGAGTGAGAAAGGGCGCAGATAAGCGAAGTGCAGGTAAACACCACCAGACCACATTTATAGATGCGTCGGTAGCCGAACATATCACCCAAAAAGGCGAGGCTGAGCAGCGAGATAACAATCGCAATCTGATAGGCGTTAACTATCCAGATTGAGGCGGCAGGTGAGGCGTTGAGGTCGCTGGCAATGGTCGGCAGTGCAACGTTGGCAATCGCGCCATCGAGCACAGCCATCGAAATGCCGAGAATAATCGTGAGTATCGCGCCATAGCGCTGCGGGAGCGGCAAGCCGTCGGGGGCTGTTTTATCCATGTGAAAAATAGGTCTTTCTTGAAATCATTATGCAGATAATTATCTTAGCATTGATTATTCAGCAGTATGTCGCAGATTTGTAACGAAGCGAGAGAAGAGTGATTGCGGTGAAAGCTGCGCGAAATTATACTAAAAACCAGTTCTGATTTTTATAAAACAGTCGCGATGAGGTGATGAATGGCAGTTGCGGATTTGGATAAACAGCCAGATTCTGTCTCTTCTGTATTGAAGGTGTTCGGCATTTTGCAGGCCCTTGGGGAAGAGCATGAGATAGGGATCACCGAGTTGTCACAGCGTGTGATGATGTCGAAAAGCACGGTGTATCGTTTTTTGCAGACCATGAAATCGCTGGGCTATGTGGCGCAGGAAGGTGAATCAGAGAAGTATTCGCTGACCCTTAAGCTGTTTGAATTGGGCGCGCGTTCCCTGCAAAATGTGGATTTGATTCGCAGTGCCGATATTCAGATGCGTGAGCTGTCTCGTCTGACCAAAGAGACCATCCACCTTGGCGCGCTGGATGAAGACAGCATTGTCTACATCCACAAAATCGACTCGATGTACAACCTGCGCATGTATTCGCGCATTGGCCGCCGTAATCCACTGTACAGCACCGCAATTGGTAAAGTGCTGTTGGCCTGGCGTGACCGCGAAGAAGTGAAGCAGATTCTGGAACATGTGGAATACAAGCGCAGCACTGAACGTACTATCAGTGATACCGAAGAACTGCTGCCACTGCTCGATCAGGTGCGCGAGCAAGGTTATGGCGAAGATAACGAAGAGCAGGAAGAAGGGTTGCGCTGCATTGGCGTGCCGGTCTTCGATCGCTTTGGCGTGGTGATTGCGGGTCTGAGCATTTCCTTCCCGACGCTGCGTTTTTCCGAAGAGCGTTTGCACGAATATGTCAGCATGCTGCACACCGCAGCGCGTAAAATTTCAGAACAGATGGGTTACAACGACTATCCATTCTGATGGCTGACACCACAAAAAACGCCGCATCTGTTTGCTAATGCCGTTCACTTAAGCCAATGAATTAGGGGAAACTCCGGGATTTGGTTCCCGGAGGGACGCCAAACCCGGTGGTCGCCCCGGATATCTCGGTCTTAAACTAACGGTGTTAGCATCTGTTTGCGGCGTTTTTGTGTAGACAGGTTGTCGTTATCCTTTGTCGACAACAACTTCACTTTTGCGCAGTACAGGGCAGTTCGTTAACCCGATAATGCCGCTGTCTGAATGAATGTATTGTGCGGTACTCGTGCCACGCGCGGTGACATATTTACACTGTAATCCTAGGCCGCCGGCATTCTCATTGCTGCCAATAAGTACTCCATAGCCCGTTAAAAGCAGTGCGATCCAAACAATCGCGAGTACAATAATTGTGCGAATCATCAAGCGCATAGTTGCCTCATTATTTTGACTTCCGGGCATAAGAGTAGTTTGTTCACGCTCTGAAACAAGTCAATGATTCCTAAAATGAACAGTCTCCAGTACAGTTAGCCGCGGTTTAAGGTTAGCGTGCTAATCTATTGGCAAATGTGGTTATCCGGAGTGCGGAGTGAAAAAGTTACGGTGGGTCATTCTGATTGCTATCCTTCTGCTGGTCTGTACGTTGCTGTGGACCCAGATGATTAACGTGCTGTGCGATCAGGATGTTCAGTTCTTCAGCGGTATTTGCACCATCAATAAATTCATTCCCTGGTAAGCTTTTTTCTTGCCGATGATTTCCTTCCTCAGGCTGAGTGGTAGAATGATGGCTTCAATTTGAGGTGGTGAAATGATTGATTTGATGAATTCCAGCATGCTTAATCTGGCCTCGCTGGTCGTTTCTTTACTGGTACTGGTCATCGGTCTTGTGCTGTGGTTCTTTGTGAACCGCGCAAGCTCCCGCAGCAATGAGCAGATTGAACTTCTGGAAGCACTTCTGGATCAGCAAAAGCGTCAAACGGCTTTACTGCGCCGTCTTTGTGAAGCGAATGAACCGGAGAAAGTCGAGCCGGTGAAACCCGCAGAGCAAGTTCAGGCTCAGGAAGAAGGTGACGATTTTATCCGTCTGGTGGCGGAACGCTGAACCAGCACTCCTCCCGGTGGCCTTTGACTACCGGGAAGGGCATGACCCCGACGCTATACTCTTTTCTTCTTAACTATCACTTATCCGTCTTGACCTTCCTGACTATTTTTCGCACTCCGCTTGTAAAATTTTTTTAATATTGTCTCCGCTTTTTTAGATGATGGATTCCAAAACGCAGCGAAACGTTTTTATTGCGCCAGAATGAGGCATTGTCATCAGCGTTTCATTATTATGGTGCATCATCACTCATATTTTACTCTGATATATCCCCTGAACTTTATAAGTCTGGTCACTTCAATTTGAAGCATATTTATGCAATTTTATTTCGAAGTTTAGAAAAATATCGGGTTTGCACTGAGCACACCTGGACAGATCTAAACCTATTGAGCTAAGGTAAAAAAGTGTTAGAAACGCTGTGTGAACCCGCTGTCACAGGTGAGTTACCACAGCGGATAGACGATGAGAAAAGACGCATAAATGTGCAGACAAACAAACTTTGTTTTAGGATTTGTGCGACCGATCGAGTCACGTTTAAAAATGGCTTGCCATTATTAACGTTGTATGTGATAACACGTTTTGGGTTAAACGAGGTACAGTTCTGTCTATGTGTGGCATTTTCAGTAAAGAAGTCCTGAGTAAAGACGTTGTCGTTGAATACCGCTTCTCTGCCGAACCTTATATTAGTGCCTCATGCAGTAATGTCTCAGTTTTAGCTAGGTAAGTGCCCTCGGGCGAAGAAAACACTCTAAGGAATTTTGCAAATGGCAAAGATTAAAGGTCAAGTTAAGTGGTTCAACGAGTCTAAAGGTTTTGGTTTCATTACTCCTGCTGACGGCAGCAAAGACGTGTTCGTACACTTCTCTGCAATCCAGGGTAACGGCTTCAAAACTCTGGCTGAAGGCCAGAACGTTGAGTTCGAAATTCAGGACGGCCAGAAAGGCCCAGCAGCTGTTAACGTAACCGCTATCTGATTACGAATCCACTGATCTCTATTTGACATCAGCCATAAAGCCTCGCTCTTAGCGGGGCTTTTTACTTTCCGTTGCAAACTATGTCTGCATCCCGCCTCTGTCGCGCTTTGTTGCAAATCCACATCATTATTAGCATTGTTTAACGGTTATCCTGGCTTCTTTTCACGTTAAATCATTGGGTTGTAAATGATAACCCGGGAGGCGGAGTGCAGAACCATCGCCATCATTTTACCCCTGTCCGTTTTGGGCTGGTGTGTGTGGGAATTTTATGTTGTCTTGGATTGTTGCTGGCACGTGTCGGCTGGCTGCAAATTGTTTCCCCGGATAATCTCGTCAAACAAGAAGATATGCGCTCACTGCGTGAAGAACCCATTGATGTTCCGCGCGGTATGATTGTCGATCGTGAAGGCAGGCCATTGGCGGTCAGCGTGCCAGTCAGTGCCATTTGGGCCGATCCGCAAACGCTCATAGAAAAAGGTGGAATTGGCTACAACGCCCGCTGGCAGGCACTGGCGAATGCGTTGCATATTTCACTCACCGAACTGACGACGCGCATTACCCTGCATCCTCACTCTCGCTTCCTTTATCTGGCTCGCCAGGTTGATCCCCAACAGGCAAACTGGATTGAAAAGCTGCATCTGCCGGGCATCAATCTGCGTGATGAGTCGCGTCGTTTTTACCCTGCCGGGCACGTGGCGGCTAATCTGATTGGCTTCACCAATATCGACGACCAGGGCATTGAGGGCGTTGAAAAAAGTTTTAATACCCAACTGCAGGGAAAACCTGGGTTACGTCTGGTGCGTAAAGACCGCCATGGTCACGTCATTGAAAATCTGACCGAGCAAACGCCGGTGCCCGCGCATAACTTGCAGCTCAGTATTGATGAGCGGCTGCAAACCGTCACCGAAGACGCTCTGGACAATGCCGTCCGCTGGAACAAGGCGGAATCGGGCGCGTCGGTACTGATTAAAATCAATACCGGTGAAATCCTCTCGATGGCGAGTTTCCCGGATTTTAATCCTAATAATCGCGACAAGGCGACACTCGATGATTTCCGCAATCGTGCCATCAGCGACACCTTCGAGCCCGGTTCCACGGTAAAACCCCTGGTAATCATGACCGCGCTGCAACAGGGCATTGTCCAGCCAGACAGCGTGGTGGATACGCATCCTTATGTTGTCGACGGGCACAGGATCCGCGATGTGGGCTACTATCCTGAACTGACACTCACCGGTATTTTGCAAAAATCGAGCGACACGGGCGTTTCGCATTTGTCATTGGCGATGCCGATTCAGCGGTTGCTGGATACTTATAAAGCCTTCGGTTTTGGGCAATCAACGGGATTAGGGTTAACCGGGGAAAGCCAGGGCCTGATGCCGCAACGTCGATTTTGGGGACAGCTCGATCGTGCGACGTTTGCCTTTGGCTATGGCCTGATGGTGACCCCGCTTCAGCTTGCCCATGTTTACGCCACGATTGGGGGCTTTGGGATGGAGCGGCCACTTTCCATTACGCGAATCGACCCGCCGGTTATTGGCCATCAGGTGATGTCGCCGGAGATTGTGCATCAGGTTGAACATATGATGGAGAGCGTTGCTTTACCCGGCGGTGGGGGAATTAAAGCGGCGGTGCACGACTATCGCGTGGCCGTGAAAACCGGTACGGCGAAGAAGATTGGGCCAGACGGTAAGTACATCGACAAATATATTGCCTATACCGCGGGTGTCGCGCCAGCCAGCAATCCTCAGTATGCGCTGGTGGTGGTCATCAACGATCCGCAAAACGGCGATTACTACGGCGGGGCAGTCTCTGCGCCTGTCTTCAGCCAGATTATGGGTGATGTGCTGCGCCTGGAAAATGTCATGCCGGACGGCATTGCGCCGGGTTCCGATAATCTCATTGTGATGCACGATAGCAACAGTGTGGCTCCGGCGCTGTAATCCATTCACCTGAAGGGCGAATAGCGGTACACTTTCGCCCTTTCTACTGTGACCGGAGTCATCATGTCCTGGAGTTGTCCTCTCTGTAACGCACCGCTTGAGCGCCATAACAACAGCTATCTCTGCCCACAGCGCCATCAGTTTGATTTGGCGAAAGAGGGCTACCTGAACCTGTTGCCGGTACAGTTCAAGCGTTCGCGCGATCCGGGTGACAGCGCGGAGATGATGCAGGCGCGTCGCGCATTTCTTGATGCCGGGCATTATCAGCCTCTGCGAGATGCCATCAGTGGCCTGCTAAAACAGGTAAACGCCGCCAATGTTCTCGATATCGGTTGTGGCGAAGGGTATTACACTCACGTTTTTGCTGAAAATGCTGAGCACACATGGGGGCTGGATGTGTCAAAAGTCGCCGTACGTTACGGCGCTAAGCGTTACCCGCAGGTGGATTTTTGTGTGGCTTCCAGTCAGCGCCTGCCTTTTAGCGATGCCTGCATGGATGCGGTCGTTCGCATCTACGCGCCTTGTAATCCGCAAGAACTGGAAAGAGTGGTGAAACAGGGCGGGGTGGTGATTACCGCCACTCCGGGACCGCGTCACCTGATGGAACTCAAGGGCTTAATCTACGATGAAATTCGACTGCATGAAGCCAACAGCGAAGCGCTTCCCGGTTTTCGTCTGAGTGAAACGCAGCAGCTTGCCTATCCGATGAAGCTAAAGGGCAGTGAAGCGGTCGCTTTATTGCAGATGACGCCGTTTGCATGGCGGGCAAAACCGGAAGTATGGGAAAAACTGGCGGGGCTTGAAACATTTGACTGCCAGACCGATTTTTTGATTCAGGTCTGGCAGCGCGAAGATTAACCGGCGAAGTGGCTCCAGAGGATCTGGACGCCAATGCCAATCAGCACAATACCGCCGAGGATCTCGGCTCGCTTGCCTAACAGCGGGCCGATAAAACGGCCGACCATCATGCCAATGGTGGTCATCACCAGCGTGGCGCAGCCAATAGCCAGCGCGGTGAACACAATATTCACCTGCAGGAAGGCCAGGCCGACACCGACCGCCATGGCGTCCAGACTGGTGGCAATCGCGGTGGTGACCAGCAGCCAGAAACCGTGACGGCTGGGTGCTTTCTCTTCTTCATCTTCATTTCCGCGCCAACCTTCAATCAGCATTCGACCGCCAAGGAAGACCAGCAGGACAAATGCAATCCAGTGATTCCATTCCAGCACGAACTGGCTTGCCAGCATACCGAGGCCCCAGCCAATCAGCGGGGTGATGGCTTCAACACAGCCAAAAATAAGGCCGGTGCGTAAAGCTTCAGAGAATTTCGGTTTATGAAGTGATGCGCCTTTGCTTATCGATACCGCAAATGCGTCCATCGACATACCAAAAGCCAGGAAGATAGTGGCTGAGAGATTCATCGCTTGTCCTGACCGGGGAAATATCCATATGACACACCACTGCCCCCAGTAAACCCATGCCCGAACAACCCGGCCATGATGCAGGTGGTATGTCTATGGTCTCGCCTGCTCATCTTGCTGATGAACCGTACGCGCCACGTTTTGCAACGAGTATGTTGACACGTACATTTCCGGGAAAGGAAATTGGCTACTCCCCAACGACGGCGCAACCTTAACATAATTTGAGAAAATAAAACAATAACAAAAACTCGCTATTTATATGAGTTATTGATAACGATTTTCATTTGTCTTTATAGGTAAGGGGATCGTTAATAAATATGAGGGAATGGGCCGAGGGAATATAGCCATTGCTATACATTTTTTTGCACAATATAACAGCAAATATAGCCATGGCTATAAATGTAACTCACTGAGAATTAGCGAGTAATTTGTAAATGCGTTCAAGGTCGTCGATATTTTTAACCCTGACAAGCAGACGACGTTGTTCTAATTGCATCACCAGAACACCATCTTCAGATAAATTCATTTCTTTGATTCGGGAATAAGCAATCCACACGTTGCTGAAGAAAAAGCCCTCTTGTTTAAAAATAATTTTTGGCGTGCGGATCCAGAACAGATATAACCCCATTAAAGCCAGAGCACATAATAACCATGTGGTGATTAACTGACCGTGGGCATTGATATTTTGATAAATCAGGATAGCGACCAGACCGACGAAAATCAGACCATCGACGCGTCCACGGCGGAGCAGAGGAATGGCAAGGCGCGTAACACCGTGACGGCCCGGCATGATGAACTGATCGTAAATGGCGTACGCCAGCAGGGCCACAATAAACAGCACCAGCACCCAATCCGTGATTGTCATTGAACCTCCAGAAATAAAAAACCGGGGCCCTAAGGCCCCGGCTGAACAGATAATGACTCTGAGCTCATCGCAGGACTGACAAATGAAATCAGATAAAAACAAGGAAAATCAATTTATTGATTTTCGGCTGATAATCACAAAGAAGGAAAAACCACGCTTTTTCCTTCTTTGTCGGATATCAAACCGGGGCACGAAGGCCCCGGCTGAACAACACGATATTACAGACCCAGCAGGCCGACCGCGTAGCCCGCGATACCGATGACGAAGAAGCCAACGATAATCCACAGCGGGTTCACTTTCTTACGCAGCAGCCACATACAGGCGAAGGTCAGCAGCAGCGGCACCAGGCCCGGCATCAGCTGGTCAAGGATGGTCTGCACGGTGGTTACACGAGTTTGACCATCCTGACCGGTGATGGTCGAAACCACCAACGGGATGTTCACGTGCGTCCACTTGTTAACCAGGGCCCCCATGACAAACAGGCCGAGGATTGACGCCCCCTCAGTCAGTTTCTGCAGGAAGCCGCCGCCCATATCTTTAACGATGTCCACCCCTTTACGGTAGCCGTAAGCCACACCGTAGTAACGGGTTGCCAGACGCACGGCGTTGAACAGGATGAAGAACAGCAGAGGACCGAGCAGGCTGCCGCTCATCGCGATACCGGCACCCAGTGCCGCAAATACCGGACGGACGGTACCCCAGAAGATAGGGTCACCTACGCCCGCCAGCGGCCCCATCAGACCGACTTTGATCCCGTTGATGGCACCATCATCAATCTCTGCGCCGTTTGCACGCTGCTCTTCCATCGCCAGCGTCACGCCCAGTACTGGCGCCGCAACGTATGGATGGGTGTTGAAGAATTCCAGGTGACGTTTAATCGCCTGACGACGCGCTTCGTTGTTTTCCGGATACAGGCGTTTGATAGCCGGTACCATGGAGAAGCAGAAGCCCAGCGCTTGCATACGTTCGAAGTTCCATGAACCCTGGAACAGGTTAGAACGAAGGAACACGCCACGAATGTCACTCTGAGTGAGTTTTTTCTCAGTGGTAGTTTTAGTGATATCAACCATTTCGCTCACCTGTTAGTCCAGTTGGTTATCGAGATCGTTGTTAGCAGCCTGTACCGGGCCACCTGCAACGCGATTGTATTTCGGGCTCAGCTGGATATACAGAATTGCCATGACGGCACCAATCACACCCAGAGCAACCAGGTTGAAGTTGGTGAAGGCTGCGGTAACGAAGCCGAGGTAGAAGAACGGCATCAGGTAGCCAGCACGCATCATGTTGATGACCATCGCGTAACCCACCACCACGATCATGCCACCGGCGATGTTCAGGCCGCCAGTCACCACTTCAGGGATGGCATTCAGCATGCTCTGTACTTCGCTGGTTCCTACGGAGATAGCTACGATAACCGCCGGGATAGCGATACGCATTGCCTGCAGGAACAGGGAAGAAACGTGTATCCAGGACAGTGCCGTCAGGTTGCCATTCTCAGCCGCCTTATCTGCCGCGTGCTGGAAGGCTACGGTGATAGTACGAACGATGATGGTCAGAACCTGGCCTGCGGCTGCCAGTGGGATTGCCAGTGCGATACCTGCACCGATGCTTTGATGTCCTGCGATAACCAGAACGGTTGAAATGATGGACGCCAGCGCGGCATCAGGGGCAACCGCCGCACCGATGTTCATCCAGCCCAGGGCGATCATTTCCAGGGTACCACCGATGATAATACCGGTTTTCATGTCACCAAGAACGGCGCCAATCAGGGTACAAGCGACCAGCGGACGGTGGAACTGAAATTCATCGAGTACCGATTCCATACCCGCAATACACGCGACGATGAACACCAGCACAATCTGAAGAGTGGTAATCTCCATTGTACTTCTCCTATAACGTAAGTCTTAAGGTTGAAAATTCAGTGAACAGACAGTGCCGGACTTATTTGCCAACCTTGCCTATCAAATCCATCATTTTCAGTCGCTGATCGGTGGAAACTTTACGCGCTTCCAGTTCGATACCGCGTGCATTCAGTTTGTTGAAGGCTTCGATATCTTTCTCATCAACAGAAATGGCGTTGTTGACCTGAGTTTTACCCTGACGGAAAGCCATGCCCCCGATGTTCACCGTGGTGATTTTCACGCCCTGTTCAACGATACGTTCAACGTCGGTCGGGTTAGTAAACAGCAGCATCACGCGCTCGCCGGCATACTGCGGGTTGTTGTAGACGCGAATCATTTTCGCGACATCAACCACGTGCGCGGTCACACCCGGAGGCGCAACCTGAGTCAGCAGCGTTTTACGAACGGTGTCTGCCGCCACTTCGTCGCTGACGACGATAATGCGGGTGACGTTGGTTTCTTTGGTCCAGCGAGTCGCTACTTGTCCGTGGATGAGACGGTCATCAATACGCGCCAGGCCAATAACCATGTAGTCATTCGGGCCCATGGGTTTCGCGGGTGCTGCGGCTTTCTGGGCAACAGGCGCTGCCGCAGGTGCTGCTTTCACCGCCGGTTTGGCTTTCAGCGCTTTCACGCCTTCGCGACCGGTTTCCACCGCCAGTGCGACCAGCTCGTCAAAGCCTGGGTTGTCGTCACGCGCCATCAGCGTTTCAACCAGCATAGGGATGTTGACGCCCGCGATAACTTCGTGATGCTCTTTATCGACGACAATGCGGCTTGCCGCGTTAAACGGACTGCCGCCCCATGTATCAACGAGAAACAGCACACCCTTACTGGTGTCGAGTTTTTCGAGCTGTGCGTTGTACTTCTCGATCAGCGTCTCTGCATTTTCGCCAGGCACAAAATCGATCCAACCCACGTTTTCCTGCTCACCCAACAGCATTTCTGCCGTTTTCAGCAGTTGTTCTGCAGCCCAACCATGTGTGCCTATTACAATAGCAATCGTCACTTGCTACCTCCTTTATTATCGTTGCGTCTAAAGTTCGGACGCTTGATGAACCGTTGGTGGTGACCGAATCGATTCAGATAGGGGTTAGAGTAAAAATGTTTATTACTTCCGTGAATTATTTTAGATAGTGAAAAAATAATTAATGTGATGAAGATCCGCTATTTATGCATCAGCAGGCAATAATTTTGGAGCGCAAAAAATCACCGGGTGAATGCAAAGAGACGTAAATTTTTTTGCTGGACGCTGATCCTCTCTGGTATGTTTATTTTCCGTTTAATAACACAGGAGTATAGGGCATAGCCCGAAATATGGACCGTCACCGACGTCAGTTCACCCCCTGGCACCACGCTGCCACACCCCATTCCCCATCCAATCGCACCGAGATAGTCACGTCTGTTTTTGACAAGGTGATGACAGCTATTGCCGCGAGCAGGAGCTATTCATGGAACTTTTAATGGATCCCTCAATCTGGGCAGGCCTGCTGACGCTGGTCGTCCTGGAGATCGTTCTTGGTATTGATAACCTGGTGTTTATTGCCATCCTTGCCGACAAATTGCCACCCAAACAGCGTGATAAAGCGCGTTTGATCGGTTTGTCGTTGGCGCTGGTCATGCGTCTTGGCCTGCTGTCGGTCATTTCGTGGATGGTGACCCTGACCCAACCGCTGTTCAGCGTCATGGACTATTCGTTCTCGGGACGAGACCTGATCATGCTGTTCGGCGGTATCTTCCTGCTGTTTAAGGCGACGACCGAGCTGCATGAGCGGCTGGAAAACCGACAGCATGACGAAGGGCACGGTAAAGGCTATGCCAGCTTCTGGGTGGTGGTGGCGCAAATTGTGGTGTTGGATGCCGTGTTCTCACTTGATGCGGTGATCACCGCCGTGGGGATGGTGAACCATCTGCCGGTGATGATGGCGGCCGTGGTGATTGCCATGGCTGTGATGCTGCTGGCGTCAAAACCGCTGACCAACTTCGTCAACCAGCACCCAACAGTGGTGGTGCTGTGTCTGAGCTTCCTGCTGATGATTGGCCTGAGCCTCGTCGCAGAAGGGTTTGGTTTCCATATTCCGAAAGGCTACCTGTACGCCGCCATTGGTTTCTCGATAATCATCGAGCTGTTTAACCAGATTGCTCGTCGTAACTTCATCAGGCACCAGTCTAACGTGCCGCTGCGCGCCCGTACCGCTGATGCGATCCTCCGTCTGATGGGCGGCCGCAAGCAAAACGTGGTGCAGCACGATGCCGAAAATCCGGTGGCTGTGCCTGTGCCAGAAGGGGCCTTTGCTGATGAAGAACGCTACATGATCAACGGTGTTCTGACGCTGGCTTCGCGCTCAGTGCGTAGCATCATGACGCCGCGCGGTGAGATTAGCTGGGTTGATGCCAACCTGAGCGTGGATGAGATCCGCCAGCAGCTGTTATCGTCGCCACACAGTCTGTTCCCGGTGTGTCGTGGTGAGCTGGATGAAATCGTCGGTGTCGTGCGAGCCAAAGAGATGCTGGTGGCGCTGGAAGCGGGTGAAGATGTCGCCGCGATGGCTTCTGCTTCCCCTGCGATTGTGGTACCGGAAACGCTGGACCCGATTAATCTGTTAGGCGTTCTGCGCCGCGCGCGTGGCAGCTTTGTTATCGTCACCGATGAGTTCGGTATGGTGCAGGGGCTGGTGACACCGCTGGACGTGCTGGAAGCGATTGCCGGTGAATTCCCGGATGCTGACGAAACGCCAGAAATCGTCGCCGACGGTGAGGGATGGCTGGTGAAAGGTGGCACAGACCTGCATGCCTTGCAGCAGGTTCTGGGGCTGGACCATCTGCGTAATGACGATGATGACATTGCCACCGTGGCAGGCCTGGCGATTGCGGTGAACGGCCATATTCCACAGGCTGGTGATGTGCTGAGCGTCCCCCCACTGGAGATAACCATCGTTGAGGCGAATAACTATCGAGTCGACCTGGTTCGCGTGGTGAAACAACCTTCGCCGCACGAGGACGAAGAAGCGTAAGCCTCACAATATAACGGGCAGCACATGCCCGTTGAGGTAGATGACAACCCTCCAGCGAATGAAGATTTGTCATTGGTCACTGAGTAAAAAATAAGGAAAATCAATTTATTGATTTTCGGCTGCTAATTACAAAGCAGGAAAAACCACGTTTTTTCCTGCTTTGTCAGCAATTTATAACGGGCAGCACATGCCCGTTATGCTCCTTCGGAGGAGTTGAACCGCTTTCGAGCCAGCGCGGAAAATCAGCGACGGGCATCGGCTTCGCATAAAGATAGCCCTGCAAAAAATGAACGCCATGGCGACGCAGATAATGCGCCTGCTGTGGCGTTTCTACCCCTTCAGCCACCAGTTCAATGTTCAGCCTCTGACCCAAAGCGATGATGATATCCGTCACCGTTGAGTTCACCGCGTCGGTACCAATCGCATTGGTGAAGGATTTATCAATTTTGAGGATGTCCGGTCGAAGCTGTTCCAGCCAGGAAAGGGCGCTGCTGCCGGTGCCAAAATCATCAATCGCCAGACGCACGCCTTTGCGATGCAGCTCGCGCACCAGCCTGTAATCAACGCCCTGAAGATTGTCACGTTCTGTTATCTCAAGCACAAGCTGTTGCTGAGGGCGAGCGTTAAACCAATATTGATTCACATCACGCAGTAAAGCGCCCTGCAGAAAGTGGCTGGAGGCAACGTTAATGCTGATATCAAAACGCGGATCTGCCGGGAAATAGCCAATCTGGCGGATGGTTTCGCTAATCACATAGCGCGTCAGCGGCGCGATAAGGTTTTCTCGCTCTGCCACCGGAATAAAGACTTCAGGGGATATCCAGCCGAGGCGAGGATTGTTCCAGCGTAGTAAAATTTCTACGCCGTTGCACCGTTGAGTGCGAGTGTCCAGCTGTGGCTGGCAATAAAGCTCGAATTCACGCCGCGCCATACCAACGGCGATTTCACGCGTAAAACTCATCCTCCCGGCAGTCGCAAACCAGGAAATGCCCGCCAGCAACAGGCTCAGAATAAGCGCCAACGGGGCTTGTGATGGAAGATCATTCAACGCGAGCGCTGTTGCTCCGGGCGTGGTCACGCTGATGCTGAACGGGAAAAGCTCAGACTGGCGAGTGACAACCTCTTCGTCGTTTGCCAGCTGTAGCTGATCGCTGATCCCCTGAGATTCGCTGTAGTACCGGTTACCCACCGAAACAATGACCCGTTGGATCATCGGTTGTTGAGGCTCCAGCAGCAGGGAACTCACCAGATGGATATTGACCGTCAGCATCACTCCATCTTCTCCGTCGGCTGAGGCCGGATACCACTGAATCAGAATGGGTGAACCTTTAAGCAGAGAGTGGTCAATCGACAGCAGCAATCTGGACTGCGCAGAGGGCAGCTCGGGCTGATTTTCCCGCAGGACGACATCACGATCGCCAAAGACACTGGAGCAATAGATGACGCCCGATTTCACCAGGGCGATAGAGCGTAGCGTTTGCAGTGCGGCGGCTTGTTTGCGCATGGGCAGGTGAACCGCTTCACAGTTTTGTCCCACCAGCTTTACCAGTTCATGACGCTTCCCGGCAACGGGCATCAATATCTTATCGAGGCTTTCCACGGCGTGGCGTGCGTAAGCGTCAATCCGTTGCTGATTTAAGCTGCGCTGCGAAATAAACCGCAGGCCAAAGGTCAGGAATAAGGTCAACAGCGCGACCAGCAAGCAAATCACAATTCGCTTGCGGCGATATCCCATGATCAGGTTCTGAGCTGTTTGCATGACGCGCATCCACTCCGGTGAACGCCGACCAGAATGTCAGCGTTAACAGAGCAAGTGTAGTGCTCTGTCGCTAAAAAAAGGGGACTGGCATAAAAAATCGCCCATCTGTGGGAGATGGGCGAGGGGGATTAGTCACATTGCACTTTGATGGCCAGACCGCCACGCGAGGTTTCGCGGTACTTGGCGTTCATGTCTTTGCCGGTCTCGTACATGGTTTCAATGACTTTATCCAGAGAAACACGCGGTTCACTGGTACGGCGCATTGCCATGCGAGCGGAGTTGATGGCCTTCACGGAGGCAATCGCGTTACGCTCAATGCAAGGCACCTGCACCTGCCCGGCAACCGGGTCACAGGTAAGGCCGAGGTTGTGTTCCATCCCAATTTCTGCGGCCACACAAACCTGCTCAGGGCTTGCGCCCAGCAGCTCTGCAAGGCCAGCCGCAGCCATCGAACACGCCACACCGACTTCACCCTGACAGCCTACTTCCGCGCCGGAAATAGAGGCGTTCATTTTGTACAGCGCGCCAATCGCACCCGACGCGAGGAAGTAGCGAATATAGCTTTCCGGGCTCACGGGCTCGATAAAGTGGTCGTAGTAAGCGAGCACCGCTGGAACGATACCGCACGCGCCATTGGTTGGCGCAGTCACCACACGGCCACCTGCAGCATTTTCTTCGTTCACTGCGAGCGCAAACATGTTAACCCAGTCAACGACGGTCATCGGGTCGCTGTTGGTTTTGTCCTGACTGACCAGCATACGGCGAAGTGCTGCTGCACGACGCGGAACGCGCAATGGCCCTGGCAACACGCCTTCGGTATTCAAACCGCGATCGATACAGGCCTGCATGGTCTGCCAGACGTTGGCAAAATAGTCTTCAATTTCTTTTTTGCTGTGCAGCGCCAGCTCGTTCTGCATCACCATGCCGGAAAGTGACAGACCGGTGTCTTTGCAGTAGTCCAGCATCTCTTTGGCAGACTTAAACGGATACGGCACCTTCACGTCACCGCTGACGTCCTGCCCAAAATGCTCTTCATCGACGATAAAACCGCCGCCGATGGAGTAATAGGTTTTGCTGTAAATGACTTTCTCACCCGCGAAAGCATGAATCGACATGCCGTTTTCATGCAGAGAGAGGTTGTCACTGCGAAAACGCATGCCGTCATCCTGCGGGAAATCGACTTCACGACGGCCCTGCGCCAGCAGCAGACGGCCACGGGTTTCCACATCACGGATAAACGCCGGGATGGCGTCGATATCGACGGTATCGGGCATGTTGCCGGCCAGACCCATAATAATGGCGATATCGGTATGATGGCCTTTACCGGTCAATGACAGTGAACCATAAACGTCAACCGCCACGCGGGTAACGTCATCGATCATTCCCTTTTCGACCAGGTCATCGACGAACTGTTTACCGGCCTTCATCGGGCCTACAGTGTGGGAAGATGAGGGGCCAATCCCCACCTTGAACATGTCGAATAGACTAATCACTTTAACACTCCTGACAGGGTTACCGGAAAGCTCCGATAACGATGTAATAACTGCGCATAGTGTAAGAGGGAACCGGTAACGCAGCTTAACTATTCACATGAATTAAACTAATGCTTCACCTTGAATTTACTAATAGCGTAAAGGGGATCACATTAGCCCTATACCACAGTATAGTTAAGGTTTAAGGCCGACTTGCAGCGCTAGCTCACGAATAATGCCTGCGGTCATTCCCCAGACAAAATAATGCTGATACCACGAGAGCCATACGCGGTGTGAATTGCCGCGGCGATGGATATCCAGCGGGTGATAGCGCCCAAGGCGCAGGGCTTCTGCCAGCGGCATTTCGAAGACCGCAGCCACTTCATCTTCGCTTGCATGATAATGAAGGTCAGGGGGGATGATGCCCACGACAGGCGTGACCTGAAATCCTGTCACGCTATCCACGGGTGGCAGTACGCCCAGGATTTCAACCGAAGAGGGCGGAATAGCCACTTCTTCCTGCGCTTCACGCAGTGCGGCGGCTATCAGCGACGCATCGCTGCTGTCGACTGCGCCACCGGGAAAAGCGACTTGCCCGGCATGTTTACGCAGGTGCGAAGAGCGTTTGGTTAACAGCAGGCCCGGTTCTTCCCGGCGCACGATGGGGATCAGCACCGCCGCTTTTCTTTGATTCAGTGACGCCCGGGTTGCCTGTGGGCGCAAAAGCTGAAAGCGGGAAATAAACTCATCAAGTTTAAGGTCCGGGTGCGGCATGCGTTAGGACTCCAGTTGTCGCAGGATACGATTAACTTTATCAAAGGTTTCCTGATATTCCGCTTGCTCTTCACTGTCGGCGACGATACCCCCCCCTGCTGAACAAGAGAGCTTACCCTGCGTTGCCGTCAGTGTGCGGATAGTAATGCTGGTGTCCATTGTGCCGCAAAAGCTGAGATAGCCGATGCTGCCGCACCACGCATTACGGCGATGCGGCTCCAGTTCATCAATGATTTCCATCGCCCTGACTTTAGGTGCGCCGGTTATCGACCCGCCTGGAAACGCTGCGCGCAGCAGATCGGTGGCGTGCAGGTTATCAGGCAACTCAGCGGTTATTGTACTCACCAGATGATGCACCGCCGGGAAAGGCTCAACGACAAACAGTTCGGGGACGCGAACGCTACCGGGCACGGCAACGCGACCAATATCATTGCGCATCAAATCAACAATCATCAGATTTTCTGCCCGGTCTTTTGGCGAAAGCCTGAGCTTTTCTGCCTGTTGCGCATCGGCGACCGGGTCGGACAGACGCGGCAGCGTGCCTTTAATCGGGCGTGTCTGAATATGGCCTTCTTCAAGGTGAATAAAACGCTCAGGCGAAAGGCTCAAAATGGCGCTTTCGGGCAGACGGAGAAACGCGCTGAAAGGCGCACGGTTTGAAGCGTTTAAATGCTTAAAGGCCTGCCATTCGTCGCCGCGATAATCGGCCTGAAAACGCTGAGCAAGATTGACCTGGTAACAGTCGCCGCTTTGCAGATACGCCTGCACCTGACGAAACTTTTCACCATAGGTTTCGCGCGTCATGTTGGATTGCCAGGCGGAAGTCAGCTCGAAATCAGCAGTCTTAGCGTTTGAACAGCTTTCCAGCCAGGCGAGGCGCTGTTTCGGATCGTCATAGCTCAGTAACGACACCACTTCGCGGTGATGGTCGACAATCAATGCCCAGCGATAAATCCCGACGGCCATATCTGGCGTATCAATATCGGCCTTTGCATGTTCCGGCAGGGATTCGAAACGACGGCCAAGATCATAACCGAACAAACCCAGTGCGCCGCCCTGGAAGGGAAAATCTGCATTTGTTTGCGGGTTAATCTGATGCTTTGTGAGGGCCTGTTTCAGTAACAACAACGGATCATCGGCAGATTCACCAATATGACCATCTTCTTCAATGCGTGTGATCTTCCCGTAAGTTTGCAGCATCGCGACAGGACTGGCGACCAGGATATCAAAACGGTTGTGAGTATGGTCTGCGTGCCCGGAGTGCAGCAGCATTGCCCAGGGCCGGGAAGAAAGCGGGAAAAAATAGTGTTCAGCGGCATCCGCGCGCCAGGGAAGCGTAATGACAGCAGGGGACAACATCGACCTCAATCCATCTGCGCCACCTGCTGGCTATGTGGCAGGCGGCATGAAATAATAAACGCCAACAATGTAGCAGGAGTTCACCATGTTTGCAGGTTTACCTTCACTGAGTCATGAGCAGCAGCAACAAGCCGTCGAGCGCATTCAGGAATTGATGACACAGGGAATGAGTAGCGGGGAAGCAATCCAACTGGTGGCGAAAGAAATACGCGCCAGTCATACCGGCGAACAGATAGTGGCGCGCTTCGAGGATGAGGACGAAGACGAGTAACTGAGGCAGTAGGCCGTGCGGTCTGATGCCCTCTCCCCAACCCTCTCCCACGGGGAGAGGGCGCAAACATTAAAACCTTTTGCTTAGCAAAAGGTTTGCTGTTTATACAGCAGCAACAATCTTAATTTCAACTTTGTACTGCGGTTTCATCAGCCCGGCCTGCACGGTGCAACGCACCGGCGCATGACCGGCCACCACCCACGCATCCCACGCTTTATTCATTGCAGCAAAATCTGCTTTATCGGCAAGAAAAATGGTTGCGTCGAGAATGCGAGATTTATCGCTACCCTGTTTTTCCAGGATTTTATCAATCTGCGCCAGCGTATTGGCGGTTTGTTCAAAGGCATCCGCATCCAGGTTTTCCGGTACGCCGGTGTAGTAAATCGTCTGGTTGTGAATGACAACATCAGACCAGCGGGCTTCTGCATCAATACGAACAATCGTCATTTCAGTGTCCTCTTAGGCTTCCATTTAAACGCGGCAAGAGTGCCACAATGTGGCGACTGCGTCACCCGTTTGACGGGGCGTGCTCATGGACTGCACCTTTAATACTTTTTCTTATGTACAGTGAGTTTGTCGGTAACAAATCGCTTCAGGTTGCGCAGTGTCAGAAGTTTTAACAGCGTTCGGACAGACATTTTTTTATTGCGAATAGCGTAAAAAGTGAAAAGCTGATACTTACGACCAGACCTGTCTAAATGAGCTTTATGCTTGCGATAAAAGTTCAGGTAGCCAGAAAACTTCTTCCTTGATTGTGTAATTCTGACCTCCCCATGATTGACATACAGAATTTGCGTAGCGGCATTTACCTTGTAAGGGGAGCCGTATTCCAGACTCAATCTGTAAAATGCGTCGTAATCTTGTGCTGCTGATAAATTCACGTCAAAAAGAACATGACGAAGTCTTTCTGTAAGGGTGAATATCTGGTTACCAACAATATTGCGTTTGCAGAATAGTGCTGGCGTGAAAGCAGGTTTTGGGTACAGACGCAATTCTTCAAGGTTTGCATAGTTTTTATTTTCACAAACATAATCGTCTGCATAGAGGAATGAGAATCCCGCCAGCAAATGCTGATGTTTCATAAAAGTGGTAAGCCGATTTGGTAACCACTCATCGTCATCGTCAATTCCGGCGATGTACTTTCCTTGCGCTTGCTCAATGGCCTGATTTCGGACACTGCAGGCGCCTGATGAGAAATTATTGAATGTATAATGGATTCTTGAGTCAGCAAGGTTCTCTATAAAAGCCAACAATGTACTGTTGTCAGGCGAATTATCATCGATGACAATCAACTCCCAGTGGGGATAATCTTGATTGACAACGGATTGAATTGCACGAATCGCCAGCGCTTCACGGTTCCATGTGGGCATATAGACAGAAACCGTACGCTCAGGGCTGGCAGGTTCATCGACATCGTCAAGGCTGAAGGTCTCCTCGAATACTGCCGCTTCAATGTTGCTTTCTGTCAGACGGAGTCCGGTGATATCTGTATTGTAAAACTCACTGCCGGAGATATCGCAAAAACTGAGATTAACGGCGCTCAGGGAAGTGGATGAAAACGTACAGCCAGACAAATTACTGTGTGACAGATCCGCCCCTGACAGATCCACAAACTCAAAGCAGAGTGAACTGAGGTCAGAGAAGCGAAGGTCTGCACCCTGTAAATTCAGATAGTTGAATGTGCCCTTTTGAATCTTTTCATGCTGCTTTTGCAGTTGTTTTAATAATTTTTTCTTTGTGCAACCTGGCATGTGCGTATTCACCCTGTAAATAAAACTCATCTTCTACTGATGGGAGGGGAGAAGACGTATTGAATTTATGCTCAGTTTGACTCAATAACAGGCCACCCTGGCGTGATATAAAGGTAACAACCTGACAGGAATCTAACCGGTGCCTGGATGATACTGTTTTGAACGGAAAAATTAACGCCGGCATTATAGAAAAAGTATTTTTAGGAATTTCATTAGCGCAATTGTTTGTTTTAGGTAAATGGAATGGCTCACAAAGTTAATTCCGTGGTGGGGCTCACTTTTTTTATTTTGGTCTGAGTCAGAGAATCAGGATAATCGTTTTATAAAGTATGAGGTGCACCTGATTAACCTGTGCGCCTCAACGCACTTTGGCTGGCACAACGCCCCACGCACTGACATAATCACTGTCCAGATTTACAGGGGGCAGTGTGACGGACGATTTTGCAACAGACGGGCAGCTCGCGAAAGCGATCCCCGGATTTAAACCCCGCGAACCGCAGCGGCAGATGGCTGAGGCGGTGACGCACGCCATCAATGAAACGCGCCCGCTGGTGGTTGAAGCGGGCACCGGCACAGGCAAAACCTACGCTTACCTTGCCCCTGCGCTGCGCGCCAATAAAAAAGTCATTATTTCTACGGGCTCCAAAGCGTTGCAGGATCAGCTTTACAGCCGCGATTTGCCTACGGTAGCAAAGGCTCTGGACTTTAAAGGCCGAGTCGCGCTGTTAAAAGGGCGCTCGAACTATCTCTGTCTGGAGCGCCTTGAGCAACAGGCGTTGGCCGGTGGCGATTTACCGGTTCAGACGCTGAGCGATGTCATTCTTCTGCGCAGCTGGTCAAATCAGACTGTGGATGGCGACATCAGCACCTGCGTCAGCGTGGCTGAAGATTCGCAGGCCTGGCCGCTGGTCACCAGTACCAATGACAACTGCCTCGGCAGTGACTGCCCACTGTACAAAGATTGTTTTGTGGTGAAAGCGCGTAAAAAAGCGATGGATGCCGACGTGGTGGTGGTGAACCATCACCTGTTCCTGGCGGATATGGTGGTGAAAGAGAGCGGCTTTGCGGAGCTGATCCCCGAGGCGGAAGTGATGATTTTCGATGAAGCCCATCAGCTTCCTGATATTGCCAGCCAGTATTTCGGCCAGTCGCTTTCCAGCCGCCAGCTTCTGGATATGGCAAAAGACATCACCATTGCCTATCGCACGGAACTGAAAGACACCCAGCAGCTCCAGAAATGTGCGGATCGTCTGGCGCAAGCGACGCAAGATTTTCGTCTGCAGCTTGGTGAACCCGGCTATCGGGGCAATTTACGCGAGCTGCTCGCTGACAGCGGCATTCAGCGTGCTCTGCTGCTGCTCGATGATGCGCTCGAACTCTGTTATGACGTGGCCAAACTTTCTCTTGGCCGCTCCGCGTTGCTGGATGCGGCATTTGAACGCGCCACGCTCTATCGTGCACGGCTCAAACGTTTAAAAGAGATCAACCAGCCTGGTTTCAGCTACTGGTACGAATGTACTTCCCGGCACTTCACGCTGGCGTTAACGCCGCTGACGGTAGCCGACAAATTTAAAGAAGTGATGGCACAAAAAGAGGGGAGCTGGATTTTCACCTCCGCGACACTGTCGGTAAATGACGATTTGCATCACTTCACCGCTCGCCTGGGCATTGATGACGCGCAATCTCTACTGCTGCCCAGTCCCTTCGATTACGCGACACAAGCCTTGCTGTGCGTACCGCGAAACTTGCCGTCACCGAACCAGCCCGGTGGCGCTAAGCAATTGGCCACCATGCTGCGCCCAATGATTGAAGCGAACAACGGCCGCTGTTTTATGCTTTGCACTTCGCACGCCATGATGCGCGAGCTGGCGGAACATTTCCGTGCGATGCTGGATTTGCCTGTTTTATTGCAGGGCGAAACCAGCAAAGGCCAGTTGCTGCAACAATTCGTCAGTGCCGGTAACGCGCTACTGGTGGCGACCAGCAGCTTCTGGGAAGGTGTCGATGTGCGCGGCGATACGCTGTCGTTAGTGATAATCGATAAGCTGCCGTTCACCTCTCCGGAAGATCCTCTGCTGAAAGCACGCATGGAAGATTGCCGCTTACGCGGAGGCGATCCTTTCGATGAGGTCCAGTTGCCGGATGCGGTCATTACCCTGAAGCAGGGGGTCGGGCGTTTAATACGTGATGTGGATGACCGCGGCGTGCTGGTGATTTGCGATAACCGTCTGGTGATGCGTCCTTACGGAGCCGTGTTCCTGTCGAGCTTACCGCCAACGCCCCGAACCCGTGATATCAGCCGTGCCGTGCGCTTTCTTGCCGGGTTGTCACTAACGTAATTTGTGACGAACTGTGTTAAGATGCGCGCCTTTTTTATTGAACGCTACCTGCGAGAGCGCAACGTCCTATGCGAATTCTGGCTATTGATACCGCCACTGAGGCCTGTTCCGCGGCCCTGTGGAATGACGGTGCCATCCGTGCTCATTTCGAGCTTTGTCCACGCGAACACACCCAACGCATTCTGCCTTTGGTGCAGGATATTCTGACTGAAACCGGCGTCATGCTCACCGAGCTTGATGCGCTGGCGTTTGGCCGTGGCCCGGGCAGTTTTACCGGGGTGCGCATCGGGATTGGGATTGCACAAGGCCTGGCGCTGGGGGCGAATCTGCCGATGATCGGCGTATCAACGCTTGCCACCATGGCGCAAGGGGCGTTTCGCAAGACTGGCGCGACCCGCGTGCTGGCCGCGATTGACGCTCGCATGGGTGAAGTGTATTGGGCTGAGTATCAGCGTGATGAGCAGGGCGTCTGGCAGGGTGAAGCGACTGAAGCGGTGCTTAAACCAGAGGCCGTTAATGCCCGGTTGGAGCAACTAAACGGCGAGTGGGCGACGGTGGGAACGGGCTGGCAGGCCTGGCCGGATATGGCCACTGACAGTGCAGTAACGCTGGTTGATGGCGACGTTTTATTACCTGCGGCGGAAGACATGTTGCCTCTGGCTGTACACCAGCTTTCTCTGGGCCACACTGTTGCCGTAGAACATGCCGAACCGGTTTATTTACGCAATGAAGTGGCGTGGAAGAAACTTCCTGGCCGGGAATGAATCTCAGTATATATCGCTGAGAATAAAGGAGTGGCACCATGGCGAGTCAAAAACGGGTAGTGCGTGGATTACTGGCTGGGCTGGTTATGGCTGCATTGAGTGGCTGTGTTTCCGTTCCCGATGAAATCAAAGGCACCAGCCCAACACCGCAGCAGGATCTGACCCGTGTAATGGCGGCTCCGCAGTTGTATGTCGGTCAGGAAGCGCGTTTTGGCGGGAAAGTCGTCAACGTGCTGAACCAGCAGGGCAAAACCCGGCTTGAAATTGCGACCGTCCCACTCGATGAAGGGGCTCGCCCTGCACTTGGCACGCCTTCACGTGGGCGAGTTTACGCCGATGTGAATGGCTTCCTCGACCCTGTCGATTTCCGTAATCAGCTGGTCACCGTTGTGGGGCCGATCACCGGCACGCAAAAAGGGAAAATTGGCTCGGCGGAATATACCCACCTGGTCATGCAGGCCACGGGCTTTAAACGCTGGCGTATTACGCAGCAAGTCGTGATGCCGCCTCAGCCGATTGACCCGTACTGGGGGGGTGGCTGCTACCGCTATCGTTGTGGTTATCCTGGCTACGGTGGCTGGGGCTGGTATAACCCAGGCCCGGCGCAGGTACAGACTATCGTAACTGAATAATAGCTTGTTTTTATTAGCTTAAGTGACAGCGGCTGGTCCGCTGTTTCTTTTTGGTGGGATGGACTCCCGGACATAAGAAAAATAAATAGTGACGCGCTTCGCAACCTTAAATCCGATTAATTAATAAACTGGTACGATTAGTTAATATGTTGTTAATGTTTTGTTTATTAACAGGGGTTGTGATGACGACGAATTCTCATTTCAGAGGTGATGCATTGAAAAAGGTTTGGCTTAACCGTTACCCCGCTGATGTCCCGGCGGAGATCGATCCTGACCGTTATCAATCCCTGGTAGATCTGTTCGAACAGGCGACAACCCGTTTTGCCGACCAGCCCGCGTTTACCAACATGGGCGAGGTGATGACATTCCGTAAGCTCGAAGAGCGCAGCCGTGCGTTTGCCGCCTATCTGCAAGAAGGGCTGGGTCTGCAAAAAGGCGACCGTGTGGCGCTGATGATGCCAAACCTGCTGCAATATCCGGTGGCGCTGTTTGGCATTCTGCGAGCCGGTATGATTGTCGTGAACGTGAACCCACTTTATACACCGCGTGAGCTGGAGCATCAGCTCAACGACAGCGGAGCCAGCGCGATTGTGATTGTCTCCAACTTTGCCCACACGCTGGAAAAAGTGGTTGAGAAAACGCAGGTTCGTCACGTGATCCTGACGCGCATGGGCGACCAGCTCTCCACAGCCAAAGGCACGCTGGTCAACTTTGTGGTGAAATATATCAAGCGTCTGGTGCCGAAATACCATCTGCCGGATGCCATCTCATTCCGCCGTGCTCTGCAACAGGGCTACCGGATGCAGTACGTCAAACCGGAAGTGGTCTCTGAGGATTTGGCGTTCCTGCAATACACCGGCGGGACAACCGGCGTCGCCAAAGGCGCGATGCTGACGCACCGTAATATGCTGGCAAACCTCGCACAGGTGCACGCCACTTACGGGCCGTTGTTCCATCCAGGCAAAGAGCTGGTGGTGACCGCGCTGCCGCTGTATCACATCTTTGCGCTGACCATGAACTGCCTGCTGTTTATTGAACTAGGCGGGCAGAACCTGCTGATCACTAATCCACGTGACATTCCGGGGTTGGTAAAAGAGCTGGCGAAATACCCGTTTACGGCCATGACCGGCGTAAACACGCTGTTCAACGCGCTGCTAAACAACAAAGAGTTTCAGCAATTGGATTTCTCCACCATGCGCCTCTCTGCAGGTGGCGGAATGCCAGTTCAGCAAGTCGTGGCGGAGCGTTGGGTAAAACTGACTGGGCGTTATCTGCTGGAAGGCTATGGCCTGACAGAGTGCGCGCCGCTGGTCAGCGTGAACCCGCACGATATTGACTATCACAGCGGCAGTATTGGCCTGCCGGTGCCGTCCACGGAAGTGAAGCTGGTGGACGATGACAATAACGAAGTCGCGCCGGGTGAACCGGGTGAGCTGTGTGTCAAAGGCCCGCAGGTGATGTTGGGTTACTGGCAGCGCCCGGACGCTACCGATGAAATCATCAAAAACGGCTGGCTGCATACTGGCGATATCGCGGTGATGGACGAAGAGGGCTTTATGCGCATCGTCGACCGTAAAAAGGACATGATCCTGGTGTCGGGCTTTAACGTCTATCCGAACGAAATCGAAGACGTCGTGATGCAGCACTCAGGCGTACAGGAAGTGGCCGCTGTTGGCGTGCCTTCAGGCAGCAGTGGGGAAGCCGTAAAAATCTTTGTGGTGAAGAAAGACGCCTCGCTGACCGAAGAAGCGCTGATCACGTTCTGTCGCCGTCAGCTGACCGGCTATAAAGTGCCTAAACTGGTTGAGTTCCGTGATGAGCTGCCGAAATCGAATGTCGGAAAGATTTTGCGACGAGAACTTCGTGACGAAGCCCGTGCTAAAGTGGACAATAAAGCCTGAGCTATACGTCAGTCGCCATCAGACGCCGGTTAAGCCGGCGTTTTTTATGGGCGCAAACCCTAGAGAATACAAATTGAATTATCAGATGATCACCGAGGACGCTGCGCTGCAGGCCGCTTGTGAAGCGGCGCGTGACGTCCCTGCTATTGCGCTGGACACCGAATTTGTCCGCACCCGTACTTATTATCCGCAGTTGGGCCTGATTCAGATGTTTGATGGCAATCAGGTGGTGTTGATTGACCCGCTGACCATCACCGACTGGCGTCCTTTTAAAGCCTTAATGCAGGACAAAAATGTCACCAAATATTTGCATGCGGGCAGCGAAGATCTTGAAGTTTTCCTGAATGCGTTTGGTGAATTGCCCGACCCGCTTATCGACACACAAGTTCTGGCTGCCTTCTGCGGACGTCCGATGTCGTGGGGTTTTGCCGCAATGGTGGAAGAGTACACCGGCATTGCGCTGGACAAGAGTGAATCGCGCACCGACTGGCTGGCGCGCCCACTGACAGAGCGTCAGTGCGATTACGCGGCGGCAGACGTCTGGTATTTACTGCCGATTGCTAAAAAGCTGATGGATGAAACCGACACCAGTGGTTGGCTGCCTGCGGCGCTCGACGAATGTCGTTTGATGATGCAGCGCCGTCAGGAAGTGGTCGACCCGGCTGAGGCCTGGCGTGATATCACCAACGCTTCTCAGCTGCGTACTCGCCAGTTGGCCTGCCTCAAACTGTTGGCCGACTGGCGTTTACGCAAAGCGCGTGAGCGTAATCTGGCCGTGAATTTCGTGGTTCGTGAAGAGCACTTATGGAGTGTGGCGCGCTACATGCCGGGTTCCCTCGGTGAACTTGACAGTCTGGGACTGTCGGGCAGCGAGATTCGTTTCCATGGCAACACGTTGTTAAGCCTGGTCGAAAAAGCACAAGCGTTACCGGAAGAGGCGCTGCCCGAGCCGCTGCTGAATCTGATGGATATGCCGAGCTATCGCAAGGTGTTTAAAGTCATTAAAGCCCTGATGCAGGAAGTCAGTACCGAGAAGGGTGTTAGCGTTGAACTGATGGCCTCGCGTCGACAGATTAATCAGTTGCTGAACTGGCACTGGAAGCTGAAACCGCAGAGTTCGCTGCCAGAACTGGTGTCAGGCTGGCGAGGCGAATTGATGGCCGATCGCCTGAACGCGCTGTTGGCTGAGTATCCGGGGTAAATAACGCCGGGCGGCACTGCGTTTGCCCGGCCTACTTTGTAGCCCCGGTAAGCGTAGCGCCACCGGGGAAGCGCAATAAAAAACCCCGGACATCCGGGGTTTTTTCACATCAGGATTTCGACTCTTCCGCTTCGGGAAGCGTAACGTTAAGTTCGAGAATCGAGATATCGCCATCTTTCTGCTCTAACTGCACGGTGACCATTTCCGGGTCAATCTGCACGTACTTGCAAATTACCTCAAGAATGTCTTTCCTGAGCTGCGGCAGGTAATGCGGCTCGGCGTCACTGCGACGGCGTTCCGCGACGATAATCTGTAAACGTTCTTTCGCGATGTTGGCGGTGTTCTTTTTTCGTGAGAGAAAAAAGTCGAGTAATGCCATAACTTATCCTCCGAACAGGCGTTTGAGGAAACCTTTCTTCTCTTCTTCGATGAAGCGGAAAGGACGTTCTTCTCCCAGCAGACGATCTACCGTGTCGGCGTAGGCTTTGCCTGCGTCCGCTTCGGTATCCAGAATAACCGGCTCACCCTGGTTAGAGGCACGAAGGACTGACTGATCTTCCGGGATCACGCCAACCAGTTTAATGCGCAGAATTTCCAGCACATCTTCCATGCTCAGCATGTCGCCTTTGCTTACGCGGCCCGGGTTGTAACGGGTCAGCAGGAGATGTTCTTTAATCGGGTCTTCGCCTTTTTCGGCACGACGGGATTTGGACGCCAGAATGCCGAGAATACGGTCGGAGTCACGTACGGAAGAGACTTCCGGGTTGGTGGTGATCACCGCTTCATCGGCGAAATAAAGCGCCATCAGCGCACCGGTTTCGATACCGGCCGGGGAATCACAGACGATGAAGTCAAACTCCATCTTCTTCAGCTCTTCCAGCACTTTTTCGACGCCTTCGTAGGTCAGCGCGTCTTTATCGCGAGTCTGCGAAGCCGGGAGAATGTAGAGGTTTTCGGTACGCTTATCTTTAATCAGCGCCTGATTCAGCGTCGCATCACCCTGAATGACGTTAACGAAGTCATACACGACGCGACGTTCGCAACCCATGATCAGATCCAGGTTACGCAGACCGATATCAAAATCGATAACGACAGTTTTCTTTCCCTTCTGGGCCAAACCAGTAGCGATGGCCGCGCTGGAGGTGGTCTTGCCAACGCCCCCTTTACCCGAAGTCACAACAATAATGCGTGCCATAGAAATTCCTTGTTAAAAAGGGATTAGTTTAACGGTTCAATTGTCAGAGCGGCGGCGTCCAGACGCAGACGGACCGCTTTGCCATAATAATCGGCCGGGATATTGTCACTCAGCCAGTAAACCCCTGCGATGGACATCAGTTCTGCCGCAAGGTGGGTACAAAATATTTGTGCTTCTCTGTCGCCACTGGCACCGGCCAGTGCGCGTCCCCGCATCATGCCATAGATGTGAATATTGCCGTCGGCGATCAGTTCTGCGCCTGCGCTGACGTGACTTGTCACAATCAGATCACAGTTTGGTGCATAAATGCGCTGACCGGAACGAACCGGCGTATCAATCAATCTCGTTTTTGTGACCGGGGTAACAATTGGTGCTGGCGTTGGGGCCTCAACCGGTACTGCACGGGTGATTTTTTCTTTCCCTTCAGTCAGTAAGGGAATGCCCGCGCTGTCGATTTCTGCTTTTAATTGCGGATTTTTACACCCGCTAACGCCCATGATGCGCAAACCGGTTGCTGCAATGGCCTGCTGAAGGGGCTGCCATTTCGTGACATCAACCAGGCTGCTGATATTCACCACAACGGGGGCGTGGCGCAGGAAAGCGGGAGCCTGAGCGATTTTGTCTTCTAACGCCTGACGAATAACCTCGGGTTTTGCCTCGTGCAAATGAACCACGGATAACGTGAAGCTACTGCCTTTAAGTTCGATGGGCGTATTTGACATCCTGGCCTTACTCAATTTTCAATTTATCGCCCGCACCGCTGCGGCGATATTCCGAAGACTACAGGGCATGTTATAGTCACAAATATAGAGAGGCAAGTAACCACAGTCTAATTCAGAGTAAAAGTCATGTTTTGTGTGATCTACAGAAGTCCTAAACGAGACCAAACCTACTTATATGTAGAAAAAAAAGACGATTTTTCCCGTGTGCCGGAAGAATTAATGGCGGGATTTGGTCAACCGCAGTTAGCCATGATTTTGCCCCTGGACGGGCGTAAAAAATTGGTCAATGCCAGTCTGGAAAAGGTCAAAACAGCCCTGAAAGAACAGGGTTATTATCTGCAACTTCCGCCACCGCCGGAAAATTTACTCAAGATTCATCTCCAGGCTAGCGGAAAACAATAACGCAACGACAGGAGCAGGCATGTATCAACATCATAACTGGCAGGGCGCGCTACTGGATTACCCGGTCAGTAAAGTGGTTTGTGTGGGCAGTAATTACGCGAAGCATATTCAGGAAATGGGCAGCGCCACGCCGGAAGAGCCGGTGCTGTTTATTAAGCCTGAAACGGCGCTGTGTGATATCCGTCAGCCGCTAGTGCTGCCGGAAGGTCTGGGCTCTGTGCATCACGAAGTCGAACTGGCGATTCTGATTGGCGCTACGTTACGCCAGGCGACTGAAGAACACGTGATGAAGGCCATTGCCGGTTATGGTGTCGCGTTGGATCTCACCTTGCGTGATATTCAGGGCAAAATGAAAAAGGCCGGTCAGCCGTGGGAAAAAGCGAAAGGCTTTGATTACTCCTGTCCGATTTCGGGCTTTATTCCTGTGAATGAATTTAAAAGCGATCCGCAAAATACATCGCTCGGGCTAAAAATTAACGGTGAAGCTCGCCAGCAGGGCACCACGGCTGACATGATCCACAAAATTGTGCCGCTGATTGCCTACATGAGCCGCTTCTTCACCCTGAAAAGCGGCGATGTGATCCTCACCGGAACACCGGAAGGGGTGGGTCCGCTGCACAGCGGCGATGAGCTCGAAGTGACGTTTAACGGCAACTCGTTAACCACCCGAGTGCTGTAACGCTCCCTTGCCGCCCATCAGGGGCGGCAAAACTTGCATCCGCATGCCAGACTGGTTATAAGGTGCACCCTGGTTTTCAATGGCGGACATTCCTATGAGCAACATCCCTTTCTGGCAAAGCAAAACGCTGGAGCAAATGACCGACGCAGAGTGGGAATCTTTGTGCGACGGCTGCGGCCAGTGCTGCCTGCACAAGCTGATGGATGAAGACAGCGATGAAATCTATTTCACCAACGTCGCCTGCCGCCAGTTGAACATCAAGACCTGCCAGTGTCGGAACTATGAGCGTCGTTTTGAGTATGAACCGGACTGCATCAAGCTGACGCGCGATAACTTGCCGACGTTTGAATGGCTGCCGCAAACCTGCGCGTATCGCCTGCTGGCGGAAGGAAAACCGCTCCCAACCTGGCACCCTTTGCTGACGGGCTCAAAAGCGGCGATGCACGGCGAACGTATTTCTGTGCGCAACATTGCGGTAAAAGAGTCCGATGTGGTGGACTGGGAAGATCACATCATGAATCACCCCGGCCGGGGCTAATTCGCTGAATCTGAGAAAATGTCACCCGCTATCGCCTGTCAGACGCCAGCCAGGCTCATACGCATGACATCTTTCAGTTCTTTGCCGCCCTGAACCTGCTGTTCAATTTCAGCTTGTTCAATAACCCAGGTGGTTTGTGCCGGGGATTAGGCTGGGATGTTGAGAAGCGGAATCAGCGAGAAGTGAAAGGAATGGTTTTCAGGCCTATTGGGCAAAAGGGAAGCATAAAAAAACCCGCGGGGGCGGGTTTTTTAAGAGGTATCACTCAGCGTCCGAACAGGTCACGTTTCTTCGGTTTGAAAGGCTGAGCAATCAGTACCAGCAGCGCGACAATCAGGAATGCCGCAAAGATACCGACCAGCCACTGCGGCATTTCCAGACTCAGAAACTCCCACTGGCGTACGGAGCAGTCACCGCTGGCAACAAACACCTGCGGCAGCCATTTATCCAGCGGCAGCCACGTCGGGAAGCGGGCTGCAAAGTCACAGGTCTGGAACGGAGAAGGGTGAAGCTGGATCATGGTGTGTTCCCATGCCAGCTGCAGCCCGCGAATCGCGCTGTAAATCCAGATACCTATCGCGGCAAAACGTAACGGCGATTTCGGTGCAATCATACCGACAATGCCTGCACCCATCACACCGAACAGCGCGCAACGCTCGTAGATGCAAAGGACACAAGGTTTCAACAGCATCACGTGCTGGAACCACAGCGCCACCATCTCCAATGCAAAAGCGGTCAACGCTAATAACAACCATGCTCCGCGACCGCGCGAGCACTGGTTTAAAAATCGCAACATAATCATTTCCCTGGAACGTGCTAAGACACACGCAGTGTAAACGAAAACATTTACTCCGCCACTATGTCGGTAGAAATTATTGCGTAAAAGGGGGGGATTTGCCCGGAAAGCGGTCCGGGCGTCAATCAGAGAAAAATTAATGTACCGGTAACGGTGCGCTGTTAATCAGGCCTTGGGCGGACAAACAACCATTCGCTATAAGGGATAAGTGTGAGCTCCACACACAGCAATCCTACCAGCGTCAGAACAATCGTATAGGGCAGCGCCATCCACACCATTCTTCCGTAGGAAAGGCGAATTAATGGCGCCAGTGCTGAAGTGAGCAGGAACAAGAACGCGGCCTGGCCGTTCGGGGTGGCAACCGAAGGCAGGTTGGTGCCGGTATTAATGGCAACGGCCAGCATTTCAAACTGCGGCAGGGTAATCGCGCCATGTTCAAGCGCGGATTTGGCTTCATTGATATAAACCGTCCCCACAAACACGTTATCGGAAATGGAGGAGAGTAACCCGTTGAACAGATAGAACAGCGACAGCTGAGCATGCGGAGACGCTTGCAGCACGAACTCGATAATCGGGGCAAACAGGTGCTGATCGATAATGACTGCCACCACCGCGAAAAACACGGTGAGCAGGGCGGTGAACGGTAACGCTTCGGTAAAGGCTTTACCAATGGCATGTTCATCCGTCACCCCGGTCAGAGACGTCGCGAGAATGATCACCGTCAGGCCAATTAAGCCGACTTCGGCAAGATGCAGCGCAAGTGCCACCACCAACCAGACGCCAATAATACTCTGAACAACAAGCTTCAGTGTTTCCTGGCGCGTACGCTGTTCACGGCTGCGAGTATCATAATCCTTCAGAACTTCACGGACGCTCTCCGGTAATTGCTCGCCATAACCAAACCATTTGAATTTCTCCACCAGCAGGCAGGTTAGCAAGCCACAGACGAAGACGGGCACGGTAACAGGCAGCATGCGCAAGAAGAACTCACCAAAATGCCAGCCCGCCGTTTTGGCAATGATCAGATTCTGAGGTTCGCCCACCATGGTCATCACGCCGCCAAGTGCGGTACCAACGCTGGCGTGCATCATCAGGCTGCGCAAGAAACCTCGGAATTGCTCCAGAACCTCGCGATTGTGGATCTCAATGTGGCTGTCATCGAGCATGTCGTTATCGTTAGGACGAGCGGAGGCGACGCGATGATAAATGCCATAAAACCCCACGGCGACGCTGATAATCACCGCCACAACGGTCAAAGCATCAAGGAAAGCGGAAAGAAACGCTGCCGCAAGGCAAAAGGCCACGGAGAGGATCTGTTTGCTTTGAATGGTCAACAGCAGACGCGTGAAAATGAACAGCAAAAGCTGTTTCATGAAATAGATGCCGGCGACCATAAATACCAGCAGCAACAGCACCTCCAGGTTTCCGGCAATCTCTTCACGCACATGCTCTGCGCTGGTCATGCCAATCGCCACGCCTTCAATCGCCAGCAGGCCGCCAGGCAGCAGGGGATAGCATTTCAGGGCCATCGCGAGAGTAAAGATAAACTCCGCCACCAGCAGCCATCCAGCCACAAAGGGGTCAATGAAAAAGACAATCGGGTTGATTGCCAGGAAGATAAGAAGCGTTAACTTGTACCAGTCAGGTGACTGACCCAGAAAATTGCGCCACAGCGCACGAGAGGTTGATATTTCCACGACAGAGTTCCGATCCCGTCAAAAGAATTCAGTTTCCTGAAAGAGAGGAGGAAGTATCGTGCCTGAGCGCGCGGGGATCAAGCGAAGCGGGTGTTACAATTTTGAGAAAATGAAACGGCGATCCCGTTTAATTGCAGAGCTGCGCTATCTGCCCCTCTTTGGCTCTGGTATGATGAGTACCATTTTGCAACGCTGTGTAATGGAAATCTCACTATGGTCATTAAGGCGCAGAGCCCGGCGGGGTTCGCGGAAGAGTACATCATTGAAAGTATCTGGAATAACCGCTTCCCCCCTGGAACCATCCTGCCAGCAGAACGTGAACTTTCTGAACTGATCGGCGTCACCCGCACCACCTTACGCGAAGTGTTGCAACGACTGGCCCGCGATGGCTGGTTGACCATTCAGCACGGCAAACCCACGAAGGTCAATAATTTCTGGGAAACGTCGGGCTTAAATATTCTCGAAACGTTGGCTCGTCTGGATCACGATCGTGTCCCACAGCTCATTGATAATCTGCTGTCTGTGCGCACCAACATCGCCACTATCTTTATTCGCACCGCTTTCCGTCAGCATCCTGAAGATGCTCTGGCCGTGCTGGCGACGGCGCGTGAAGTGGAAGATCATGCTGATGCGTTCGCCAAACTGGATTACAGCATTTTCCGCGGTCTGGCGTTTGCGTCCGGTAACCCGATTTACGGTCTGATCCTGAACGGCATGAAAGGCCTGTATACCCGCATCGGTCGTCACTATTTTGCCAGCCCTGAAGCACGCAGCCTGGCGCTGGGCTTCTACCATCAGTTGGCGAAAGTGTGTGAGGAAGGTCTGCACGATCAGGTGTATGAAACCGTGCGTCGCTATGGCCATGAGTCCGGTCTTATCTGGCACAAAATGCAGAAAACCCTGCCGGGCGATTTGGCGATGCACAGCCGCTGATCTGGCCGACAAATTTCAGAGAGAAAAAAACCGGGTTTCCCCGGTCAGACTGCTGACAAAGAAGGAAAAAGCGTGGTTTTTCCTTCTTTGTGGTGAGCAGCCGAAAATCAATAAATTGATTTTCCTTGTTTTTTATTCGGTACCCTATGACAGATCTCATTCGTTAGAGGTTTGTCATCACTCTCAACCGGGGTTCCCCGGTTTTTTTATGCCTAAAGCAGATTCGGTCTGGGCGGGCAACGTTCCAGCAACTCTACGCTGCCATCGGCATTTTGCTGCTCAAGCAATACGTCAAATCCCCACAGACGATGCACATGCTTCAACACTTCCCGACGCCCCATATCCAGCGGCGCACGGTTGTGCGGCACATAACGCAACGTCAGCGAACGATCTCCGCGTAAATCCACATTCCAGACCTGAATGTTCGGCTCCAGGTTACTCAGGTTGTACTGGGAAGAGAGACGGTTGCGAATTTCACGGTAGCCTTCTTCGTTGTGGATCGCCGAAATTTCGAGGTAGTTGTTGTGATCGTCATCGAGCACGGTAAACAGCCGGAAATCTCGCATCACCTTCGGCGACAGGAACTGGCTGATAAAGCTTTCATCTTTGAAATCCCGCATCGCGAAATGCAGCGTGTCGAGCCAGTCGGAACCCGCAATGTCCGGGAACCAGTACTTATCTTCTTCAGTAGGCGACTGACAAATGCGTTTGATGTCCTGGAACATCGCAAACCCCAGCGCATACGGGTTAATGCCGTTGTACCAGGGGCTGTTATACGGCGGCTGGAACACCACGTTGGTATGGCTGTGCAGGAACTCCAGCATAAAGCGCTCGGTCACTTTCCCTTCGTCATACAGATGATTCAGAATGGTGTAATGCCAGAACGTCGCCCAGCCTTCGTTCATCACCTGAGTCTGTTTCTGCGGGTAGAAATACTGGCTTACCTTGCGCACGATACGCAGGATCTCACGCTGCCAGGACTCCAGCAGCGGCGCGTTTTTCTCCATAAAATAGAGAATGTTTTCCTGCGGTTCGGAAGGATAGCGCCGCGCTTCGGCGACAATTTTCTCTTCCTCTTTCTTCGGCAGGGTGCGCCACAAGGTATTCACCTGGCTTTGCAGATACTCTTCACGGCTTTTCTGCCGGGCTTTCTCCTCCTGCAAGGAGATTTTCTGCGGACGTTTGTAGCGGTCAACGCCGTAATTCATCAGTGCATGACAGGAGTCAAGCAGTTTTTCCACCTCATCCACGCCATAGCGTTCTTCGCACTCGGTAATGTATTTGCGGGCGAAGATAAGGTAATCGATTATTGAGCTGGCATCGGTCCAGCTGCGGAACAGGTAGTTATTCTTGAAGAAAGAGTTATGCCCGTAGCAGGCGTGCGCCATCACCAGCGCCTGCATGGTCATGGTGTTCTCTTCCATTAAATAGGCGATACACGGGTTGGAGTTAATGACGATTTCATACGCCAGCCCTTGCTGCCCGTGTTTGTAGAGCCGCTCCGTTTCGATGAACTTCTTGCCGAACGACCAGTGGGTGTAGTTGATGGGCATCCCGACGCTGGAGTAGGCATCCATCATCTGCTCGGAGGTAATGACTTCGATTTGGTGAGGATAGGTGTCAAGACGGTACAGTTTTGCCACCCGATCGATTTCCGCCAGATAGGTGTCCAGCAGTTCGAAGGTCCAGTCGGGTCCATCGCTCAGACGTGTGGTGTCCTTATTCATGGAATCAATCGTAGCCATTAGCGCGCCCTCGTTGTTGATGGCCCTCTCTGTCTGGAGAGCCTCATATCAAGAATAGAACACTCAAAACGTAATGCGCGATCGGCAAAATATTTTCTTCGCGATTTCCCTGCGTCAACGGCGATGTTTTTCCTGATTTACAGAATTTTGTGCTGACGAATTCGGGGCAAGAGTAAAAGATCGCAAATCCTTGCATACCTTTATAGCGCGGCTGGGTGTGAGATAAGTCACCATAAATAAAGCGTATGTTGAATAATATTTTCAACTGGGTTATCAATTTGTAATCAGAGGATTATTCTTTTACGTATCTGGAGTCGCTATGCGAATCGTCATCCTGGGAAGTGGGGTTGTGGGCGTGGCCAGTGCCTGGTATTTGCGCCAGGCCGGGCACGAGGTCACGGTTATCGACAGGGAACCGGGGCCCGCGCTGGAAACCAGCGCGGCCAACGCCGGGCAGATCTCACCGGGTTATGCTGCACCCTGGGCCGCACCGGGTGTGCCACTGAAAGCCATCAAATGGATGTTCCAGCGCCACGCACCGTTGGCAATCAGCCTGGATGGCACCCAGTTCCAGTTGAAATGGATGTGGCAGATGTTGCGCAACTGCGACACCCGCCACTACATGGAAAACAAAGGGCGCATGGTGCGGCTGGCGGAATACAGTCGCGACTGCCTGAAAGCCTTGCGCGACACCACCGGCATTGAATACGAAGGTCGTCAGGGCGGCACCTTACAGCTGTTCCGTACTGAACAACAATATGAGAACGCCACCCGCGACATCGCCGTGTTACAGGATGCAGGCGTCCCTTATCAGTTGCTCGAAGCCAGCCGTCTGGCGGAAGTCGAACCTGCCCTGGCTGAGGTTGCCCACAAACTCACCGGCGGCCTGCGTCTGCCAAATGATGAAACCGGCGACTGTCAGTTATTCACGCAGCGTCTGGCGAAAATGGCGGAAGAGGCGGGAGTGGTGTTTCGCTTTAATACGCCAGTGGATCGTCTTTTGTCTGAGGGCGACCAGATTTACGGCGTGAAATGTGGCGATGACATTATCAAAGCGGATGCCTATGTGATGGCGTTCGGCTCTTATTCCACCGCGATGCTCAAAGGCATTCTCGATATTCCTGTCTACCCGCTGAAAGGCTACTCACTCACCATTCCGGTGAAAGAAGACAATGGCGCGCCGCTTTCAACTATCCTTGATGAAACTTACAAGATTGCGATTACGCGTTTCGATAACCGCATTCGCGTGGGCGGGATGGCAGAAATTGTCGGCTTTAACACCGAGCTGTTGCAGCCACGTCGTGAAACGCTGGAGATGGTGGTGCGCGATCTGTTCCCGCGCGGCGGTCACGTTGAGCAGGCGACATTCTGGACAGGTCTGCGTCCGATGACACCAGATGGCACGCCGGTTGTGGGCCGCACGCCATTTAAAAATCTCTGGACCAATACCGGGCATGGCACGCTCGGCTGGACCATGGCTTGTGGTTCCGGCCAGCTGTTGAGTGACCTTATCTCGGGTCGCACGCCGGCCATTCCTTACGATGATTTGAGCGCCGCCCGCTATCAGTCAGGCTTTACACCGTCGCGCCCACAGCATTTGCACGGCGCGCACAACTAAGGAGCAGTTATGTCTCGTCCTGTTCTTGCCAGCCTTGATTTGCAGGCGCTACGGCAGAATCTCTCCGTTGTTCGACGTGCGGCACCGGATTCTCGCGTCTGGTCAGTGGTTAAGGCCAACGCCTACGGTCACGGTCTGGAGCGTATCTGGGGGGCGCTGAACGAGACCGATGGTTTCGCGATGCTCAATCTGGAAGAAGCCATTCTGCTGCGTGAGCGCGGCTGGAAAGGCCCGATCCTGATGCTGGAAGGCTTTTTCCACGCAGAAGATTTACCGCTTTATGACCAGTACCGACTCACCACCACGGTGCACAGCAACTGGCAGCTTAAAGCGCTGCAAAATGCGCGTTTGCAGGCTCCGCTGGATGTTTACGTGAAGGTGAACAGCGGCATGAACCGTCTTGGTTTCACGCCGGATAAAATCCACACCGTCTGGAAGCAACTGCGTGGGATGAGCAACGTCAGCGACATGACGCTGATGTCGCATTTCGCTGATGCAGAAAATCCGGAAGGCATCAACGAAGCGATGGCACAGATTGAACAAGCGGCGGAAGGACTGAATTGCCCACGCTCGTTGTCTAACTCCGCCGCCACGCTCTGGCATCCTGAAGCACATTTCGACTGGGTTCGCCCGGGCATAGTGCTTTATGGCGCGTCCCCGTCCGGGAAATGGCAGGATATCGCCAACAGTGGACTGAAACCGGTGATGACGCTCAGCAGTGAAATCATCGGCGTGCAAAACCTGAAGCCGGGTGACACCGTTGGCTATGGCCGCTGTTACACCGCAACGCAGGAACAGCGCATCGGAATAGTGGCTTGTGGTTACGCTGATGGTTATCCGCGAATAGCGCCCGACGGCACGCCTGTGCTGGTGGACGGCATTCGCACAGGCACAGTAGGGCGCGTCTCGATGGATATGCTGGCAGTCGATTTAACACCCTGCCCGCAGGCCGGTATCGGCACACCAGTCGAGCTGTGGGGCAAAGAAATTAAAATTGATGATGTGGCAAGCCACTGTGGCACGGTGGGCTATGAATTGATGTGTGCTTTGGCACCGCGCGTGCCCGTGGTGACGAGGTAAACAGCAAGGCCTTTTCCTGGGAAAAGGCCTTTAGTGTTTGCTCCCTCTCCCTGTGGGAGAAGATCAGAGGCGCATAATTTAATTGAATTTAAAAGGTTTTTTAAATGAACGATAATTTTTGGCCCCCGGAATCGCCCCCAAATGTAGAAATCAGACCTGTTACAGGGAGTTACATTTAGCAGGGAGAGAGGAAAGGAAGGCCAGTATATCACCAGCGGTGCAGGGGGTAAAATTTCACCCCTGCACCCGATGACGATAATTTCCGTTATTCGCTATTCTTCGCTCAGACTCGCTATTATTCGAAATTCGTGAGCATTTTTGCATAAACAGTGCTCATTTCTGATCAGAATTCGGGCGTTTTTGTGCAAAAAAAATCATTTTTGGGCATTCCTGCGTTTCTGTCGTAACTCAGCATTAAAGGTGCTCTAATCGCACCCCCTCTTGTGTTCGCGCGTTCCTGGCGGGGGGAATTCTGTCAAATATGCTGCTGATTTTTGACTGTCCCCCCCCTGGCATTTTTCTAGCCTCTTCAAACTTGACACTTTTAGCGATAAACCTTAACAAAAATTAACATTCGCAGGTTTACACCTGACACTTTTCGGCCTGTCGTTATGCGTCCTCGTCAAAATCAAAGCGCTCGCTGTAAATATCCTGAGCAGAGGTGATAAACGGCTCTGCCAGCGCAGCCAGCCCAATTTTTGTGGCGTTATTCAGGTAGCTGTCTGTTAATCGCTTCGACACCACCAGCCAGCGGAGAAACGTCAGCGCCTCAAGCTCAAACAGAAACGACTCAAAGCGCATTACCTCGCGGCACTGCTCCGGGTCATATACAGCAATTCCGCTGATATGTTCTTCGTCGCCTTCAATATCCAGCGTTATAACCTCAAGCCCCAGCGCCTCCACGGCATCGAGGATGCGGGTCTGTAGTTCTTCGTAGTCCGTCGCGGGTGGATAAACATCATCGAGCGCCAGCACGATTGCTGCGGCTTCGTCAGGACTTACCGGGATAACCTGATTTTTCTCTTCCGAATAATCGCTGTTCTGAGAAAATAGCGCAGCTTTCGGCGAAATGTTTACCCGCTTGCTGTCGTCACGCCATGCATCAGGAGTGACAAAGCCCGTTGCTTTTCGTTCTGAGGCACTGGCATCAATTTTACCCCCCACCAGCACAAGCTCACCTCTGGCTATCCGGTCGTAGACGGTCTGACGGCTTACGCCTTTGTGCCGGGCGTAGGCGGCTTTGGTCATCAGCATGGGTAAACCTTCAGTAACGGGTTCTGAGCCACATAAGAACACGTGGTGAAAATGGTATGAGTTAAGAATACGCCATTCTCCGTAACATATTATTCCCGCGAAGGAATTTTGGTTAAGTCTCGTGCGGTGTATGATGAGCGTTGTTTAACCATTTTAAGTGCAAGGAAATAGCATGGGTATGGAAATCATCGGTGACAATACGACTGTCACCAGCATCAGACCCAAAGGGAAAGTCGTTATATGCCGTGGAGAGCCGCACAAATACTGGCTGGAGCTCCAGTTTGTAGACGAGAATAACAAGCCTGTTTCCGGGCTGAACGTGCGGCTGGAGTATCACCCGCTGGCCTCTGACAAGGAAGTGGCTATCGCTAAAAGTCGCGGCTACAGCTATAACCCCACGCCGCCACCTAATCCGCCAGCCGGTATCACCGACTCTCAGGGACTGGTCCGTTTCGATGATCTTTACTGGGTAACGGTTGATGTGAAGGTTGACGGGCAGCAACTGGCCGACGAGATGGAGCAGCGTCCGCTGGGTATCCGTCGTAATCCAAACAGCCAGCCAGTAAGCAACAATATATTTAAACCAGAAACCCGCGATCCTGCGTGGCGATCTGATGTGCAGGAAAAAGTCGAAACTGCCGGGCATATGCACCACTATGTAACGATTGGTGAACTTTGCGATCGCCTGCCGGATATTAAGGGCTGGACGGACAGTGAGCCACCAAAGTTTCATTTTCAGTCGGGCAAGTCGCTAAACGGCACTGAGATAGCGCGGGAGGCACTCGATAAGCGCCACGTTATCGAAATTTGCCCGTTCCGGGCGTGGGTGATGGGGCTACATGATACCCAAGATTATGACCTCATGAACGGTTATAATCTTGGCATCATGGCTGATCTGGTTTATTCCGCCGAAGCTGAAAATAACACGATTGATTATTTCTTCCGTCAACAATGCCAGGATTTATCTTGTATCCCCCGTTTTGCCGAGTTCCCGTCTTATTTTCACACGCTGGCGGTGGATGTACCGTTCAGTGAGCGCTACCTGTCTCCTGTGTACCTGAATACAGGGCAGGGAGATAACCCCGAAGGAGACACCCGCCTGTTTACGGTAGAGTGTGGTGCGTATGTTCTGGTTGCATGGTGCGGAACCGACAGTCTTCTGAATGCCCTGACAGACGCCTCTTTTGGTCCAAAGCGCTGCCTGCCAGAACTTGCTGGTGCGGGAAATATTCATGGTGGTTTTCTGGAGGCTTATGAACTGGCAAAAAGAAAGTTTGACTCTGTTTTTAAAGAGATAAACACATCACTTTATGAAGCCCAAGGAACGAAAAAACTATTTATTTGCGGTCACAGCCTGGGCGGCTCTCTGGCATTACTCTATGCAGCAGAGATGAAAATGAACCAACCCGTGTTGTACACCTATGGAATGCCCCGAACTTTCACACGGGCGGCAATGCCATATCTGGACAACATCACTCACTATCGCCACGTTAATGACAATGATACGGTGCCGCAGGTGCCTATGGATATTGATGTGGATAATTTGTTTTATCAGAAGCTGGGGCCGCTGGGCTCTAAACTTGGTTTCAACTGGCTGGCGGTGTCCGTAGCTGGTTTACCCGCTTCACTCTGGCAGAAAGATATGGAGCTACAACTGGGGATCGAGCTGAAAAAAGATCCATACTGGCATCACGGTAATACCGTTATTTTCTTCCAGGCGCAACAAGGTTCCATGAAGCTAACGGGCCCCGGTCAAAAAAGCCTGTACGATGGTCAGATGTATACCCCACATTATGCTCATGTGAAGCTTTTTCTGGTGCCATCCCTGAATGATGAATGCCTGAAATCAACCGGGGAACACCAGGCTGCATTTATCCAGTGCCTGAACCCAACCAGCCTTGAGAACGCCTTTCCGAAAAATACTAATCCCGCACTGGATGGCCTTGTTTCAAATCCCCTCAGCCATTCGATGGCGCATCGTTATCTGCCTTACATCCACAATCAGGTTCTGGAACTGGCAGACCCTGGACGTCCCATGAGTCGAAAGGAAATGCGGGAACGATTTAAAGAAGAGGTGGACAAAGGCGCTTCACAACATGCGAATGAAGATGAGGTAAAACGAAATCGTGAGTTTCTGGCTCTTCAGGACATGTTGCCGATTGCCCTGCAACGGACGCAGAATGAAGAAACTGGGAAAAACTCACTTATTCGCTTTGCGGCGGTCACGGAGGAAGACGTTGAATTTTCCAGATAAAATAAAAATTGCAGTCACTCTGCCAATGCTCGTATTGCTCTACGGATGTGGAGATCGCACTGATCGCACACTTGTTCCCCCCAAAGATGCTAAATGGGTAAATGTAAGCTTCAGGGTGCCTGATGGTGTGACGTTACTGCCAGCGGAGCTATTGTATCGCTCTGAAAAGTGTAAAACCGTTCGTTACAACTCAAGCAATGAGCCGCATGATATTCCCGGTTATAACGACTTTGAGCAACAATTTAGCCAGCAGGGAAACAGTAATATCTGGCAACAGCGAGTAGCTATTGAGGGCGGCGGTTCGTGTCAGTGGTACCTTAGTTCAGTTCGGGTTAGTTTCCAGCTATCTATGAATAACTCACTGGCGAAGGGAAAAGAGGTTATTGCGACCAATTATATATTTGACTTTGGTCGCTATGGCCTCAGTGATGGCTATGGTACAGGGAGAGCGAAGGAGGCCAATGGGGATCTCAATATTCAGGCTGATTTTTTCCCTACAACAGTAATCAATAAAATGTTTAATGAAACTTACATTGATCTGTTTGGTGGCGATACAGCTTATGAAAAATGGAGCAGACGCTATCAGCTTAAAAACACTCAAAAAATCGCTATTGAGCCACAATTGCATCATGATAAAAGTGTATTACTTGAAGGTGATAAGGAACGCGGTATAGGCATGGTAATCACTTATCCAGATGGCAGTGTCGAGCATGTTCGAAAAACAAAACCTGATTATGAAAAACTTCTTTCGATGAAATGATCTTCGCTCTTTTTCCCCACCAGCTAAACCTGCTGGTGGGCTTTCCAGTTGTGCAATCCATTCTGAGTAATTTTTTAATTTCGCGGGTACAAAAATTTGACGATGCGGGCCGTCACGTTCTGCGGACGTTGCAGAGATTAACCTGCCCCCCTCCTGCTGGTGGTGAAAAGGTAGCCGGGTGCACTGGCTGGAGGGAGTAGATAAGATTTATGCCTGGAGAAAAATCTCATAACAGCTTCCGCCGACGATTTATTGCCACAGGTGTTTGAAATCACAAAAATAATGTGGTTTTGTACGCGCCTCGGGCACTTAGACTCGGGTGAGAATACTGCATTCATTATTTACTCGCTTCTTTAGCCCCTTCCTTTCGGTAAGGGGCTTTTTTTGCCCTGACCGCCGCGTAGTGAGCCCATCCGTAAACCTCTTTGGTGTTTCGTAGCGTCTGAGCTGATATCAGGCAATCGAATTTTTTACCTGTAAGGCCCTCTCAAACTGTTGTCTCAGTTGGTTCAGTTGTCTCAAAATCCTTCTTTGTATTCTAAATCAGCCTGTTATAAAAAAATGCTGAGACAACCCAGCCCGGATTTGAGACAACACGTTAACATTTCTGAGACAACTGCGGCGCGGGAGAGCTTGTTACTTAAAAAAAGCCAGCCAGGAAACAGGAAAACGGAAAGCTGATTTTTCTGTTGGTTCAGAATGGCCCGTTGTTGTCTCAAAAATGCCTGATGTTGTCTCAGTGTTGTCTCAGATAAGTAATAAAATAAATAATAACAATGTATTATTTATTTTATTACTTATCTGAGACAACTGAACCAACATAAAAACGGGGCTGCTAATGTGAGTGCGCTATTCTGGCTCGCTGTCGTCCACCAGCAGCACGGTATAAGCCCGTAACTGTCGGTTGTTCATATGCCGGATGCGCGGTGTGCGCCCCTGCCAGCTTCTGGCGGGCTTTTTCAGCATTCCGGCGTCATACAACACGCGGGCGACCTGGTTCACGTCGAACCCGTTCGCCAGTTCATCCTTAAACGGCGCGGGCAGCACGTAGAACGTTACAGGCTCCCCGGTCTGCTGCGCCCCCTTGTCTTTATATCCGGCAAGGTTGTGAACGTTAAGCTGACTCACTTCGTCAAAATCAACGGGAATAAAGCGGCTGATACTGTTTGCCATCAGAAAGGTGGTGGCCTGTTCAATAATCTGCGCATGCTCTTTGTTGCCTGTGCCAAATTCCGCTATCCAGACGTTAAACACATGCTGTAAGGCATCGCGGCACGTCTGCACTTCCCAGCCTGTGATATGCACGGACCGCAGCAGCGCGGCTTCCAGTATCGCAAAGCGGTCTTTTACCCGGTGCACCTGCTCACCGTAATCAGCCGGAATAACCGTATTCCAGCGGGCCAGCGCCTCAGCATAAGCGGCCTTTGCGGTGTCCTTGTGTGTCGCAAGCCATGTTATCCACTCGCACCCGGCAGCACCGTGATGCGCCAGCCATCCGGCCTTCATCGCGTCGGCATGGTCTTTGCCGCTGGCGTATCCGTACAGTTCGGTGGGGCGGGTAACGGGGATATTGAGCAGACGCACCAGTTGCCCGGCCTTCACCTTAATGCCCGCTCCGGCAAGAAAGGTCTCCACGCTCTTTTCACCTGTACTGATAACCACGGTTTCCCAGCTTTTCATCTCCCGGTTGCCGCCGTTCGGGTCGCCCTGCAATTTACCCTTGCCGTTAAACAGCGTATAGGCCGAGGTGAACACGTGGCGGGGGTGGGAAGCCTGTTCAATTTCATCGAGCGCCAGCAGACCGTGGTTATGCGCCTGTGCTTCGTTGGCAATGCCGAGTGCTGTACCGTACCACGACAGGCGCTGCGGTTTGGGTAAGCCGTACAGGCTGGTGGCGAAATCCTCTGCGGTGGTCTTGCCTGCGGTACTGTCGGCATAAAGATGAATACCGAAGCCGTCTGCGTCCACTATCCCGATAAGCGGTGCCGCAAACGCCGTCGCCGCTGCCAGCATCTGGAAGGGGTTCCGGTGCGCCAGCCGGGCCACATGCTCCCGCCAGCTTTCGGTTGTGCCTTTCACGCCATAAGCAGAACGGGCTGCACTGCCCCCTGTGAACATTACCGGGGTTTCCGGCTCACCGATGACGTTGCCGTCCGGCATGATATAGGCGTTTCCCGCCCAGCCCGCGCAGGCCGATGCGATGAAGTGCTGCCCGTGCCAGGCCTGTCGCAATATCCAGTCCGCCAGCCGGGCGCGGTGATGGGGGGATGTGACCACATTCAGACCGTTATTTTTGAGAAACGCCCAGCCTTGCGGGTCGCCAATCAGCCCCGGACGCATGACCTTGCTCACGGTCTCATTGCTGCCGTGGCGGGTCCAGCGCAGGGAAATAAACGTATCATCGCTGTCGGCGTCCACGCCTTCGCCGATGACCTCCACCGGGTCACAGAGCCAGGTCGTTTTGTGGGTTATCTGGCTGGTCTGTCTGTTCAGCTGTGGCTCAGTCCAGAACACACCCCGCTCGCCGGACTCAATGAACGGCAGCAGGGGGTCGCCTCCGGTACGCTTGTCCTGTCGTGGCGTAAATGTGCGTTCAGCGGATGTTAAACGGGGTTTCATCGTCTCAGCCTCTGGTTTATACAGTGACGCGTCAAACAGCGCTGTGGTGGTTTTCAGCCCCTGCTGCTGGTGGATATCGTTCCAGTCGGCGCGAATGTCACCCGGTGGCAGGGCCACGCGTCCGGCAACGGCACGCGCGGCTTTCTCTGCGGCCTGTTTCCCGGTGTTGGGTTTGCCCGGCTCGTGGTCGTTATCCGCCGCAAGGATGAATGCGGCCTGTGGGTAACGCTCACGCAGCGCCAGTGCCACAGGGTGCAGATTGCCTGCATCCACGGCGCACACGGTCATCGCATCCGGGCGCAGCAGGTGAACACTGAGCGCAGTTGCCAGCCCTTCAGCAAGAATGACGGTCTGCACGTCCTGTGGCAGAGATCCGCCTGAACCTGCATTCAGGACATGACATGTTCCCCGTTTGGCAGAATCCACCAGCAGGCGCTTTTCACCCTGCGGGGTAATGGTCTGTGCGGCGGTAACGGTGCCGGAGGCATCCACCAGCGCAAGCAGCAGCGTTCCGTCAGGCAGCAGCGGATAATGAAATCCGGTCAGCCCTTTGGCGGTCAGGTAAGGCGGTTCGCCCGGTATCGCGGCCTGTGTCATTTTCTGATAACGGCGGGTAAAGCGCGCCTGTCGCTGGCGGGTTTCCTCCGGGGCCTGCTGTGTCCGGGCCGCGTCCTGTGCCTGCCGTTGTGCGTCTGCCCGTCTCAGGCCCTGTACGGATGCCGGGGCGGCGGGATTGATGCCCAGCACCTGCGCCACCTCACGGGCGGCGGTGGTTGCATCACATCCTTTCACCTTCTGCACAAGGCTGAGTCCGTCACCTGCGCCGCACTGGTTACAGAAGTGGCTGCCGCGCCCGTAATCATCAAAACGAAAACGGTCTTTGCCGCCACAGGCAGGACAGGCCACCTGAGCGCGGGGGCTTGCCGGAACAGCAATCCCCAGTCCTGCCAGTACGTCAGGCCAGCGCCCGCTGGCGGCGGCGGTGACGGTATGAATAAGGTCAATATTGCGCATCATTATTCTCCTGCGTAATGAACGGCATGGCTGGAGGGGAAAACGTCCGGCGTACATTTATGCGGCGGTGTCTGCGTAAATCTGTGCGTCAATTCTGCGTTGTCTGCATCACCAGAAATTCTCACGGAAATTTCCACAGAGATTATTTTGCGTAAATTTGTGCGTCCGTTTTCATCGCTGAATTTTTCGACAGAAATCTCCACGGAAATTTGTTCGCGCAGAATGGTGTGTCCGTATAAATCCACACCAGGATTTTTTACGCGTCATTTTTTATAAAAACCATGCGCGTTATTTTTTATAAAATAACGTTCAAATAAATCCGCTGGCAGATTTATTTGCGCGTAAAAAAATGAAATTCTCTGCGACCAGAAATGGAAAAAATCACGACAGGTCGCAGAGACTGCATTGCCCGGAAGACAAAGAAAGTGCGGATTCGTTTACGTCGCGTGATGTCTGCAAAAAACCATCAAAAAACAAAGCGCCATATATCAGTCTATTATGCGCCATCCCCGGAGGGGCGCTTGTTTATCCGCTCCTGTATCCACGCCTCAATCTCGCTCTCAACAAACGCGGACGAACGCACGCCTGTTTTCACGATTGCAGGAAACTCGCCCCTGCTGATGAGCTTATATATCCACGGGCGGCTGAACCCTGTGCGGCGCATAACTTCATCAAAACGAATAAGAGAGGCATGCATGATAATATCTCCTGCTGTATTTCGCTGTCTTTGATGAATACAGTCTTACCTGGTCTGCATAAAAAAGAAAGTCAAAAAAAAGAGGGAAAAATAATATAGCGACAGTGAACGGACAGTACATTGACAGGCGGATACTTCAGGAGACAAATAAATACACCAGTGGACATACAACCAGTGGATGGAAACTCAGTATTTATCTTATCTTATCTTATCTTTTCATGAATGCAGGGTATTGAGGCGGGTAATTCATGTGTCTATCCGGGGTTTATGCTACGCCACAAAAAAGCCTGCACACTGGCAGGCGATTCAGTGGGCGATGCTGAAAGCAGTGCTGTCAGTTATGACTGCGGGGTCAGACTGTCCAGCATATCGGCATACCACTGCATCATGGTGCGGCGGTCGTCCAGGTACAGCGCATGGTTGTAAATGCCGCGAACGCTGTTTTTGTCGACGTGGGCAAGCTGTAGCTCAATCCACGCGGAGTTAAAGCCCGCATCATGGGCAAGCGTACTGAACGTGTGACGGAAGCCGTGGGCGGTGGTGTGGTCGTGCCAGCCTGTCAGAACCAGAAAATCATTGATGCAGCGACGACCGCGCGGCCTGTCAGCCCGTAAGGCAGACGGGAGGATGAACGGGGAGTGCCTGGCATCTGCCAGGGCTTTAAGTTCCACCAGCAGGGCCAGCGCCTGACGGGACAGGGGCACCATATGCGGGCGGCGCTTTTTCATGCGTGCCGCCGGGATTTCCCATACGGCCTTCTCAAAATCCACTTCCTCCCAGCGCCCCAGCCGCATTTCCCCTGTACGCAGCCCGGTCAGCATCAGCAGGCGGGTTGCTTTTGCCATCATGTGTACGGACTGCATCACATCGCGCATAAAGGCAGGTAACTGCGCCGCACTCAGGCTGCGGTTCGTGCCGCGCTCCGGTGACAGTAATGCCGTATTAAGGTAATCCGCCGGGTTGCTGGTGGCGCGTCCGGTCACAATGGCATACGCAAAAATCTGCACGCAAATCTGGCGGGTTTTGCGCAGGGTTTCGAGTTTGCCCGCACCCTCGATATCGCGCAGGCAGTCCAGCATCTCCAGCGGCTTTATCTCAGATACCGGACGGAGGCCCACTGCCGGATATACGTTGTTCTCAATGCGGGCTTTCTGGTCAGCCAGATAACGGGCCGTCCACGTCCGGCTTTTATGCTCAAACCATTCAACCGCGATGGCCTTAAAGGTGTTAGCGGTGCTTTCGTGGTGGGCGCGTTTTTGGGCCTGCTTTTCGTGGGAAGGGTCAAGGCCCTCTGCTATCATGCGCCGGGCTTCGTCGCGTTTACTGCGGGCCTGTGCCAGTGTAACGGACGGGTAAACGCCAATGGAGAGTTTTTTCTCCTTACCGCCGTAACGGTATTTGAGGCACCAGTATTTTGCACCGTTCTTTTTGACCAGCAGATACAGCCCACCCGCATCGGAGAGTTTGTAGTCCTTATCGGCGGGTTTTGCGGTGTCAGCCTGGCGTGCGGTTAATGCCATGTATCAGGGTCTCCTTTTGTAAAATCGCCCCCGCAGTGGCCCCCAAAGTGGGGGCGATTCCGGGAAACGTCAGGAGATAATGATAGACAACGGGAAACCGGGTAAGCCAGAAGATGCGGGGCTTAAGGTGTTGCAAAAAGACAACAGGATACACGGGGAGAATCAGGAAGACTTATCCAGATCCTCCCTGTGGGAGAGATACCGTCTTGCCGGTCATCCGGCAAGTGGTATCTCAGCATTAAATTCGCGTCCGGATTTCACCACGCCATAGGCCAGCTGCAGCAGTTTTCTCATCCCTGCACATACCCGTTCTTTTCCTGTCTTCCCTCTCGCTGACAGCCTTTCCATCAGGTTTTTCACCACCTCATTGTACCTTCCTGCCACAACCGCTGGCATATACAGTGCGCTGCGCAACTCTGCATTACCCACTTTCAACAGTCTGCTTTTTCCTTTCCACATCCCTGACTCACAGCGACGTGGATTCAGACCGGCGTATGCCACCAGAGCCTTACTGTTACTGAACCTTCTCAGGTTCCCTGCGAACGCCAGCAGACTTACGCTCAGCATCTCGCCTATCCCGGGGATACTCTTCAGTAGCTCCCTGTCCCGCTTCAGGTCCGGGTTATCATCGATATGTTGGTTTATTTTTTTCCGGGTTTCTTCAATCAGGTCTTCCAGTACCGCGACATGCTCGTTCAGGGACGGGACGATGACATCATCTGCTGCTTCGCGGCGGTTCACTTCCATCTGACGCATCTCTTCCAGATTACGCAGGTGCCGTACCAGAGCCGTCAACTGACGCTCGCTCAGCGGAGCAGGAGACCAGAGGGCGGGCTGATACAGGGCGCAGTAGCGGGCTATCAGCGCCGCGTCACTTTTGTCGGTTTTATTGCGGGTCAGCTCAGTATTACCGAACGCGTGGATACGCGCCGGGTTTTCGAGGCTAACGTGGCAGCCGCTGTCGGCCAGCAGGGTGGCCAGTTCAGTGCTGTAGCAGCCCGTTGCTTCCATGCAGACATGACAGTCGCCAAAGCGCGTCAGCCAGCTGAGGAACTCGCGGCATCCGGCAGGGGTGTTGGAGAACGTTTTGGTTTTGTACTTCTGATTTGGCAGCAGGACAGCAACATCAAACTTGAGTTTGGCGATATCAACGCCGACGGAGACAAGACTCATCATGGCA